>JABJOK010000103.1 GCA_018664365.1 Candidatus Peregrinibacteria bacterium
CCTCCTTTCGCACTACAGCATCCCCAACCAGCTCCGCCAGAACCAAGAGTTGAAATATTCGTAATATCAATATCTGAAATACCGCCAGCGTCTTCTTCATCATCCGTACCCCCATGTCCTCCATGTCCTCCTCCAGCACCACTAGCGTAGGTGCCATAGACACCCCCACCATCACCATATCCATCTTCATAACGCCCACCACCTTCATGTCCTCGTCCATCAACATCCACAGAACCATTCGCGGTAATATTTATATCTGTAGAGCTAACATTCACAACATGAGCCCCATTGTCTTCGGTGTTCTCCCCGTGCGTTAACATCCCATAAGCATTTATATTCAAAGTAGCAATACTAAAGGCACTTGAAGAAGTATAATCATACAGTTCCAAAGTTCCCTTAATACTACCATTGGTTCCATTAAGAGTAAGAGTAGTAGCATTATTTAAAGTAGCAGTATCATAAAATTCCAATTCGGTATCATCAATTATCAAAGTTGCATTGGGAGTAAGGACCCCTCCTGCCTCTATACTAAGAGTTCCTGTTCCATCCCCACTAAAGAAAGGGGCATTATCACTATCATCCAAAACTAATGTCTTCCCAGAAGGAACAACGTATTTATTATCACCAACAATTTTAATCCTAGCAGCAGTGACAGAAGAAGGATACTGAGTTGAAGTACCCCCAGTATTAGAACCATTATCAACACATATATCGCCAGAATCCCCATCAGTATCTACTATATATATAGGACCAGCACCTCCATCAGCATAACCAGCTCCCCCCAAAGCACTGATACTGGAACAGCTTATATTTGCTGTCAAAGTAGTAGTGTACTCAACAGAAACAGCACCACCGCCACCAGCACCAGCTCCATGGCCAACACTAGCAAGTCCTCCATCAGCACTAATTGAAGCAGTTGCATCACCTGTGATGGAATCAGCTACCAATTTCACTCCACCACCAGCTCCACCTCCTGCATAGTCAGTCCCAGCATCACCATCTGCAGTAATAGTCCCATCAATATCTAAAGTCCCACTTGCAGTCAATATTACAAGCCCTCCGCCATCTCCACCATTCCCACTCAAAGCACTTCCACGACCTCCCCCACCAGATCCAAAAGTAGCAATGTTTGCAATATCAACATCAGCAGCAGTACCGGCATCACCATCTGTGTCATTTCCACCATCACCACCATGCCCAGCACCAGTTCCAGATGCATAGCCACCATAGACACCAGCAGCAGGCCCAAATCCATCTGTTGTCTGAATCTTACTTCCCTGATGACCACGTCCATCAACATCTACTTCAGCGTCAGCATTAATATTAATAGTAGTTGCACTAACGTTAACAGCATGTTCACCATTCCCCTCAGTGTTCTCCCCATGCGTTAACATCGAATAAGCGTTCAAATTCAAAGTAGCAATACTGAATGCCAAAGATGATGTGAAATATCTCAAATCAAGATATCCCATCTCCCCAGCATCAGTTCCAGTAATGTTCAAAGTACTAACTCCACTTAGAGTTCCTGTCTGATGCATTTCCAAAATAGCATCCTGAATAGTCAAAGTTGCATTAGCATATAACGTACCTTCAGTAACACGAATTATCCCAGTACCATCACCATTTTCGACAGGACTGTTGTCAGGGTCATTAAGAGTCAAGCTGCCTCCACTCGGGATTGTGTATTCAGCATTGTTTTGTAAGTCTATATTTTTCGCAGTGACACTAGCAGCCGCCTGAGTAGAGGTAGCACCATCTCTGGCTCCATTATCAGAATACAAAGAGGCAGAATCTCCACTATCAGTATCATAGATAGCAACTATCCCTGCACCACCATCTTCAGCAGATCCTCCCTTAGCGCCACCGTAATGATCAATATCTGAAGACGCAATCGAATTAGATGTAGTGAACTCTATATAAACTCCACCACCGCCTCCTCCTCCGGCTCCATAGCTACCACCATTACCTCCAATAACACTAAAATCATCAACAGCATCGGTATTCGTAATTATGTCTGCAACCAGCTTAATACCGCCTCCAGCTCCACCCCCTCCAGTCTCTATCCCAGAAGTTCCATCTGCAGTGATAGTTCCACTGATATCAATAGTTCCAGTAGCCTGCAAAATAACTAATCCGCCACCATCGCCACCAGCCAAACTACAGCAACCACCACCACCACCTCCAGAACCAAGAGTAGAGGGATCATAAATGCTCATATAACCAACTCCGCCAGCATCGCCCTCCACATCCATTCCTCCATTACCATGGTGCCCGCCACCACTACCATCCGCATAAGTTGCAAAAAATCCACCCCCAGTACCATTACCATCCTGAGAATGTCCCCCTCCTTCGTGTCCAAGTCCATCAACGTCCACAGCTCCACCATCTTCAATTGTTATATTTGCAGCCGAGAAATCAACCTCATAGAGCTGAGAGTCTCCATCCACATAAGCATGATCCCCATGCGTCAAAGTTCCTCCACTCTCAACCGTCAAAGTGCCAGTGAGAGTTTGAGTATCATCATTGTTCTGAGTCAATGTCCCCCCACTAGCAATAGTAATATTATCAACTGCATTAATAGTATAATCTCCAATCGTCACAGCATGACTTATACTTACGTCCTCTCCCGCCTGAGGAACCGTTCCCCCGCAATTGTCCCAGGTGCCAGCCGTATTCCAATCGCCCTCAGACCCAGAAGAGGTACAACTATCAGGAGCCAAAAAAGTACCATCATCACCGTGGTCATAATCAGAAATACCACCAGTAACCGTAGCCGAAGAAATACTATTAGAAGTAACATATCCGAGATAAATACATCCTCCTCCTCCTCCCCCCCAGTAAGACGTAGGATAACCAACAGCTTCACCGCCCACTGCAGTAAAACTTGATGGTGTACCAGCTATAGTATTAGCTGTAATTTTAACACCACCACCAGCACCACCACCAGAACTAGCACCACCCCACCCACCATCAGCCGTAATCTCACCATTAATAGTGGCTGTGCCTGACACCTCTATCATGACTATACCGCCACCGGCACCACCATTACCATGACCACCACCAGAACCCATTGTAGCTGGGTTCGTTGAACTACAATAAGCTATACCACCCAGAGAACCTGCCTGATTACCATTACCACCATTACCGCCATGACCACCACCACCAGCATTACCAATAACATATGTACCAGGGGCTGGCCCCTCACCCTTGTCATAACCCAAGTCATCAACATCAATAGTTCCTCCAGCATCAACCGTAAACGTCGCTACCGAGAAATCAACTTCATAAGCTTGCGTAGTGCTATTATTACCATGTTTCAAAGTCCCTCCATCTAGAATCCATAACTCCCCCCAAAGTGTTTGCTGGACATTATTCATCTGATACACGGTAGAAGCAGCATCAAGCCGAAGATTTGTCCCTGTTCCAATATTTCCATATAAATATAGTCTCGCAGTATTCCCCATTAAGGCACCACCAATAGTCAAAGTATCAAAATCTGCAATCTGACCACCAGCCACTTGCACAGTATAACTCGTAGTAGGACTACCAATATAGACAGCATCCCATTGAGTAGGCACAACATCCCCTGACCAGTTGTTAGCACTGTTCCAAAGCCCATCACCCGCTCCACCATCCCACGTAATAAGAGCCGCATACGCCACAGGACTGGTCATAAGAACATACGGCCCCACACAAGCAAATACGAGCGCTAAAACACCTCCAAGTAGAATTTTTTTTAAACCATTCATAGGTATGGCTAATTTCTCGAAATTTTTCATTTTAAAAATACCAGAAAAGCGCACAAAAGAACATTCTGCAGCAAGCTTTTAGACAATAACTAATATGAATTTATTTCCTTATTTTTACCGTCCTCGCACTACCCACAACACTCTCTCTTTCATCCATCACATAGGCAGTGAGGTCATGCTCCCCTACTGCTAACCTTTTTGGAATATCAATATTGAACTCCCCCTGCGAAGCGTCAGAGATCACTACAGAAGAAATAACAAGGCTCTTGAACGATACATAAACAGTAGAGCCAGGAGCAGCACGTCCTTTGATAGTATTCGAACCTGGAGTGCGGATTGCAATAAACTCTTCCTTGTCAAAATCATCAACTATTAGCTCAACATTCTCAAGCAACATAGCAATAAAGACTAACAATTTATCATTCTCAGAAAACTTCAAATACTCAATATTAGTAGAGCTATCATTCTTAACTTCAAACACATCAATAGACTCAACTTCTTCATTTTCATCATCAGTAACTACAATAAAGTATTCACCATCCTCCAAACCTTGCCATGAAAGAATCTCGCCCTTTCCATCATCACCTATAACGGTTTCTCCCAAGAAAGTTTTAGATGAGCTGTCATTAATTGGAGCAACATAAATACTAACCTTATCATCTGGCTCTCCAGCAAGCCTGAACACCGGAGTATTTCCATAAGAGACAGCATCCAAGTTTGTAATCTTTGCAGAATATTTTAAATATACAGTTTCTTCATCGTTCTCGTCCTCTGGAAGCTCTTCTTCAAAAACTTCATCAGCAACTAAAGGGTCAGTTCCAAAGAATATCTCGTCAGCATTTGTTCGACCATCTTCATCGGGATCAGGATTAAACAACGGAAGTCCATGAGAAATCTGCCACATATCATTGATGGTGTCTTCGTCAGAAGGCTTGCAGCGTTTTTCTGTGCATCCATCTAAATTTGTATTTTCATTAATGATAATAACGGTTTTTCCTGCCTCATCAGCAGCAGTTTTCTTTTCCTCATACTTCTCGTCAGTTTGAATGATAATCTCAACCTCTTCGATGTCGCTAATCTCTAAAATTTCATCACCTTGCAAGACTTTAATATGCTTCTTACCTTTAGTAACCTGTTCTAAAAATTCTTTGCTAAGACCAGTTTTGAAATGTTTTTCGAGATATTTTATCTCCAGTTTTTCAGATACATCCTCGTATTTTTGTTCAGCCAATGCCATTCTTGTATCTTGAAGAACCTCGAGATATTTTAGGAAAAACTTCACCTTTTCCTCCTGGGGCATATCTACAGAAAAGTCAGGATTGTTTTTTTCAAGCTCTCTATCAAGATATTCATCCATAGCACTCACAATTTCTTCTTGAAACTCTTCCTCAGGTTCTTCTTCAGCATCTTCGACAATCTCTGGATCAATAATAACTGGCTCTCCATATGGAAGGTCGTTTATTTGATCCAAGGCATTTTGAAGAATATCTTCTTCATTTTCTGAGACCTCTTCTTCATCAACATCAACAACGTCGTCAAGATCTTCCTCTTCTTCTTCCTCATTTTCGTCATCGTCATCGTCTACTGCCGGAGGAGTAACTGGAGGACCTATAGATCCACCAGAAGAAATAATTGCCGGCGGCGCATCAGCAGTCACAGCACCAATAGTAGCAGAGTCGGTGGTGTTGCCAGAGGCATCTCTAACAGTAATTTTAAAGATATGTGGACTACTAGATGTAAGGCCAGTTGATGTCCAGGTAGTAACTGCTTGCCATCCAGAATCAGTCCCTTTTGTTAAGTTTGTAAATTTATAAGGAGTTACATGCATTCCCGAATCTCCATCAGTTGGAGTTCCATCAATAGAAAGTCCAACGCTAGAAGTAGTAGTTCCTGTTGAAGACAATATAACGGCAGAAATATCAGGATCAGTAGTGTCTAATTGAAAAGCAACACTTCCGCTATTTGCAATAACCTCAGAAGAGGTTAAGCCGTGGTTTTCCACCGCCTGAACTTTCCAGTAATAATCTCCAGCAGCCAAGGTTTGAGATTCCGCTCCTATAGTATAGGCGCCACCAGTATCGGCAGCCTGCCCTACGGTAAAGCCCTGTGTAGTCCCAGAAACGATGTCATTAGCTCCATAAGTATAGTGAACAACAGGGCTAGAAAAATCATCGTCATCATCAACATAAATAATATATCCCAAGCTGTCTCCATCTGGATCAGTAAGAGTGAAATTCAGAGTAGGAGTTGTATCCCCAGTCCATTCACCCATGGTTAAAGCCGCCTCAGTCAAATCTTCCTGAGTTGCAGTTTGCGAAAGAGATGGTGGATTTGCAGGTTGCTGAGAAAATTTAAAAGTATATTTTGTCTCCCATCCACTAATGTTACCAGCGGTGTCTCTTGTATTGATACGAAGATAATAAGGAGTGTTTGGAAGGGGAGCAGCAGCGGCATCATATGCAGGGGAAGAAACAGTTGCAGTAGGCGTAGTTGATGCAATCTCAGTTCCCCAATAAACATCATATTCATCTACTCCAGAACCACCAACATCAGTTCCAGAGGTCCAGACAAAATCCGGATCAGCAATTGTTGCCCAAGTATCGTCGAGCGACCCATTACTGTCAGTTACAGTTCCCGCATTTATAGGATCAACAGAGTCGTAATAAAAGTTCACAGAACCAGTTAAACCATTGTTGGATGCATTATCTGTAGCAAAAACTTCAAACAGCTTTGTTCCATCAGCATCCGAGCTTAAGGTTACGTCCAAAGTGGTGTCATCCGGTGTAGTAGTTGAAGCAGTCCCCGCATCGGTTTCATAAGTATAATTTGCAATTCCAGAGCCTCCAACATCTCCTGGATCACTCCAAGAAAACTCGAATGAATTAGAATTAGTCCAAGAAGTTGGTGAAGAAGAAGGAGCCGGAGTATTTGGAGCGTCTTCATCAAACTTATGTGTAAAAATAGTAGCCCAACAATCAGAATCAGCAGGGCGATCTACATTGGTGTTTGTACAAGTATCGCTTCCCCCATCAGGGTCAGCCCAGTTACCTGCAAGATCTTGAGTGATTACTCTTAAATATCTTTCTCCAGATTCTGCAAGTGAGCTAGGGTCGACAGCATCGGTCAAAATAGAGTCAGTAGTAACACCAGTAGCGCTTGTATCAAAGTACCAATAATATTGATAGATTCCATTTGTATCAAATTCATTTGTAAATGAAGTGAAGTCTGGATCATCATTGGTATTACTCCAGGTATCGTCAACTGCCCCTTGTCCGTCAATTGCTCCATCGGGATTAGTTGGTGCAGTTGTGTCGTAAATAATATTATCAGTAATGACTGAGGATTCATTCCCGAGCGCATCCTTAAAAATTGCATAAACAGTTTTGGTTCCCTCTGAAGAATCTCCTCCATAGGCAACATCGCTGAAGTCCCAAGAAGCCTTTGTAGCACCATAAGCTTCATAAGCACTATATGTAATTCCATCATTACTGAACTTCATTTCAGAAGCTCCAGTAATAGCAGAAAGGTCTACGTCCTCAGTCAGGCTAGATGTGAAAGTAGTTCCCCCGGCAGCATCTGTAGTCGATTGGATTGCAGTAACGCCAGATGGAGCCTGGTTATCCACAGTAAATACTAAAGAGGTATCGTCGGCAGTTACGGTTCCATCGTCAACAGTTACCATAATTTGTACAGTTTCAGGCTCAGCTGTAATAGGAACGTAGTCAGGAGTTGCGTTCTGACTATCCCAGACAATGGTCAAAGTGTTCTCTCCACTTGAAGTATCTACCGCACTAAATTGTCCAGCAGTTTCATCAAAATCACCATTAGTAATTGTAGGAGTAGCTCCATAAGAAGGAGTCACAGAATCAAGATACGTTCTATTCCAGCTAACTCCTGCATCAGTGGTGTAATCCACCTTTACCTCAAGAGGGTTATCATTAGCATCGGCAACACCAACTGTGAAAGTTACTTTTCCAAGACCGTCGGTAGTTTGTGAAACAAGTTCAGGTGTTGTGTCGATAGTAGGGGCATCGTTTGTAGAATAAGTAATAGTGTCAGTAATAGCGGATGATTCATTCCCAAAATCATCTTTAAAAATCGCATACACAGTTTTTGTCCCTTCGGTAGAATCGCCTCCATAGGTAGCATTAGACATATCCCAAGAAGACTTAGTAACAGCATAAGCCTCGTAGGCAGTATATGTAATTCCATCATTACTAAACTTCATCTCAGTAGCTCCAGTTATAGCAGAAAGATCGATGTCTTCGATTAAGCTAGAGGTTGAAGTATTAGTGCCATCAGTACTAGATTGAATTACAAAAGTTCCATAAGGCATCTGATTATTGACAGTGAAAGTTGAAGAGCTATCACTAGCAGTATCAGTTCCATCGTCTGCAGTTACCTTAACCTGAACAGTGCTAAGATCAGCACCTATATAAGTATAGCTTGGAGTAGAGTACTTACTGTCCCATGTAACGGTTATGTCTTTCGTTCCTCCTGCGGTATCTACGCTAAATTGTCCGGCGGTAGAATCGTGGGCACCATTGGTTATTGTAAGAGGACCTTCTGCAGAAGGTGTAGCAGAATCAATATAGGCTCTGTACCAATTAGTTCCATTAGTTGTATATTCTATTGTTATCTCAGAAGTATCGGCCACATCTGTCTCTTCAACAGAAAAATCAAAAGTTATAGTCCCAAGTCCATCTGTAGATTGATGTGATGGAGTAGCCGGAATAACATTTGTTACGACAGGGGCGGCGTTTGTCACTTCTGCATAATTGAATATATATGCTGCTCCAGCATCTATCCCGTTGTCATCATCGAAGGCTGCTCCTATTAGTGCATAATTATTACTATTTATGGCAACTCCACATCCAAAGTTATCTTCAGCTTCGCCATCACTTGCTATTAGCGTGCTTCCTAACTGACTCCATGTGGATCCAGATCTTTGATATATATACGCCGCTCCATTGTAGGCTGGATTGAGTGTATCTGCCTCACCAATTATTGCATATGAACCGTTTAGATCTACACTAGTTCCATAAGTACCTGTCCCTGGTGTTATTGTTTGCTGATGACTCCAGGTATCTCCTAATCTATAATACACGTATACGTTAGGCCCATAATGTGTGGCAATAAAATAATCTCCTGATACTGCTATGGATGAGGTTCCCATGCCCATTTCTGACGATAATGCTGGTTCTAGCTTTTGCTGTTGTGACCAGGTCTCACCACTTCTAGTGAATACATATACAGAGCCTGCGTTTACTCCTTTTGTATTATCTTCGCCTGGAGCACCAGCGACCACTGTATCTCCATCTATATCTACTGTATATCCGACATAAGCGTTTGCTTCATCGTCATCGGCAGCTAGTGGATACCAGGTCGCCATGACACCAGTTTGCACTGTCCAGCTTTCTAGGCCTGTATCTCTTTTGTATATCTCTATTCCACCTTGGCCCAGACGTTGGGGGATGGTGGGGCTGTAATTAGGCCCTCCCACCACTGCATAATCTCCATCTATGCCTACGCTCCACCCGAAGTCACCTGCATGGGGAGACGTAATGTATTCCGTTATACTCCATGTATCCAATCCAGTGTCTCTTTTGTATATATATGATCTATTGTCCGATGGGGCTCCGATGATCATATAGTCACCACTTATATCCACACTTCTTCCAAAGCTGCTACTCGAAGGGCCCGTAAGCATATCTACCTGAGCCCAGGTAGCCCCTGATCTTTTAAATACATAGGCCTTGTCTTCGTCTTCTGCCCCAACGACCGCATATGTTCCAGTGCTATCTACGGTTACAGATTCTCCATTAGTGCCTCCCCAGTAGTTACTGAAGTATTCTCCTGCAGCGCCATCGTCGGGTGTGATTTTTTGCTGTTGACTCCAATCGGAAGCAGCATAGGCCACAAACCCCACAAAGCCCACGCAAACAAAAAAGAGCGATACAAACAGTACAAGTAGAATTTTTTTTAAATCATTCATAAGTATGGCAAATTTCTCAAAATTTTTCATTTTAAAAATAGCAGAAAAGCACAAAAAAGAACATTCCGCAGCAAGATTCCAGGAAGCCGATAAACAAGAGTTTAATGAAAAAAGAAGAAGGCACTTTCAAGGCATTTCTGATAGACTCTTCGCATGAACTTAAGGAAATTGAGCCTAAAATCAAACAATCTCAAGCTGATGTGCTTGGAAAACCTCACAAGTGGTTTGATTTTTTTCCTGCCTGTTATGGCGGTTTATTACAAAAGTATAGTGGGGTCTGTGGCTAACGTGGGAATTGTTATTGCAACTTTCTCACTGTCCTTATTAATATTCGAAATTCCAAGCGGAGCTATTGCGGATCTTTTTGGAAGGAAGACCACCATTATACTGGGGTATATATTATGGATAATAGCCTTGGTGGTATTATATTTTGCAGATTCAATGTTTGGACTAATATCCTTTTCAGTTCTTGATGGAATGGCCTCAAGCCTTTTTAGTGGAGCAGATAGTGCTCTGATATACGACACTCTTAAAGAAGAAGGAAAGGAGCGCCACTACAAAAAAGCAATCGGCCTATACCACTCAATGTGGCCACTGGGTGCCGCTGCCGGAGCTGTTATTGGAGGATATATCGCAGCAATTGATTTAAAACTAGCAGTTCTATTGAGCATCCCCACGGCATTCATGGCATTCCTTTTCGTTTTACCCATTAAGGAGCCAAAGTTTCACAAAGAGGAGCACAAGAACGTGCTCAGGCAAATGAAGAAATCAATAAAAATAGCAATCTCAAGCAGGCAGATCCTTATATTAATAGGAGCAGGATTTATCCTCTGGGGGCTGGGAGAGGCTTCACACTGGATCGATTCGATTTACTACACGTTCAAAGGAATCGAAATAAAACACTTCGGATACATTACAGGAGCGGCCTTTGGTCTATCTTCATTAGGGCATTTTCTATCACACAAGTTTGCGAAAAAAGTTGGTGACAAAAATGCGATTCTATTAACTGTAGGAATTTGGATCGTACTCTTCTTTTCATCAACTTTAATGGCAGGCTGGCCAGCAGTTATTCTTTTCGTGATACCAGCACTCCTATTTGGGCTTCGAGCTCCAGTTGAAGAACACATTGCCAATGCAGAGGTAAGCTCAAGCCAACGTGCAACAGTGCTCTCTATCGTCAACTTCAGCAGGCAGTCCTCAATGGCAATTTTCACACCCCTAGTCGGATACTTCGCAGATCTTTATGATTTAGACGTAGCTTTCAGGGCTTCTTCAATAATAATGATCGTGGCATTTGTGATCTTTTTTGGGCTGAAGTCTCCTAAGAAGGTTTAGAATCTAAGGTGGCGTGGTACTTACTTGATCGGAGATCTTCTTGTTCTTCTCAATGTTCCGCACGCTCATTGTATCCATTTATTTGGGGCAAAATGGTAAGCCCGCTGTCCCCTACTCACACCGTTGCTTCATGCTTCGGTGATTTCGGTTATTGATAGAGACTAATCGGCCTAGATCGGCTTGGCCATGCAGTACCACTTACCGTCTACCTGGACGAGGTTGTAATCCTCGCTCGGGCAGGACAGTGTGGGGCTGCACTTTATGGCATGTCCGACGTGAATCAAGTACCCCTTGCAGACGGGGGGCTCGCTCACAGGCTCACTGTGTCGGGGGGCATTCCAGGCTCGCCGATAGTCCTCTCTCGGATCGTGTTGGGGCTCGGGATCCTCAAGGGACTCCTCCTCACCGAAACACATAACCGGGGTTACCTTCACCTCTCCGCAGACGCGGAAAACGTCCATCCGCGGGTCTTCCGTACGATGGTTGACCCACACGCCCGTCTGAATCGACGAACGACGAAGGCTGAGGCTATGGCGAGAGCTAGTCGACGAGCGGCCGTTCACTTTTGAGCTGCTCTTGTAGAGGAATTCTGCCACATCACTGGGGCATCCTTCCATAAGAGACGCTCGAAGGTCCAGGTCGATATCGGTCCACACCAGCGAATCGAAGCTCTCCTGAGAGACCTTGCGACAGCTGACGACGCGGTTATCAACAAAACCGATCATGGAACCACGGGCAGTCGCCTGCCAGTAGGCCTCGATGGTTGTGTCGACTTCCGTAGAGCCGAAATATCCCGTCGAAGTGCTCGCGCACCCCGAAATGATGAGTGCGGTTGCGACCACACCCAGAGGCATAAAACCCTTTCTCTGCATTTATAAATCTCCTTTCCTGCAGGATTGGGTTACTGTGGCTCTGGCTAGATGGGGAAATCCCATCATAGAAGCAAGTACCACCACCTTAAATTCTAATAACTACATGTAAAGGAACGTGAATCTAGCTGATGGATTATACAAAGAACAGGGCCCTGTGTCAAGGGCCCGACACACCTCTAATCAGAAAAAACCGCGTTGGCGGAACGGACGGGACTCGAACCCGCGACCTCCTGCGTGACAGGCAGGCGTTCTAACCAGCTGAACTACCGCTCCATTTTGCCGCCGCTAAAGAATTTTTTTAGCCCATGGAAGATAATATATTTCTCCTCTGAATACAAGTTTTTCTTTTAAAGTTTTCTTAAGTGTTTATAATCGCTGCATGAAGATAGGAATCGACTGTCGATTATACAGTTCAAACTTTACCGGAATAGGACGCTACGTTCACGAGATTGTGGATTGGTTTGTGAAAATTAATAATGAAAATAAACGCGAGAACGAACTTGTGCTTTTCTTTAATAAGCCCGAGTACAATGATTTCATTCCACCAAATCTTTCAGTAAAGAAGGTCCTTGTGAATGCTAGGCACTATTCACTTGCAGAACAGACTAAATTTTTAAAAATATTGAACAAGGAAAATTGCGACATAGTGCATTTTCCCCACTTCAACGTGCCAATTCTCTACAAAAAACCATATGTAGTAACAATTCATGACCTAACTCTTTCATTTTTCCCTGGGCAAAAAATGACCAAGTGGTTTCACAGGCTAGCCTATAATTGGACAATAAAAAACGCTGTTAAGAAGGCAAAGAAGGTAGTCGCAGTATCTGAAAATACAAAGGCCGATATAGTTGAAAATCTAAAAGTGCCAGAGGCGAAAATTAAGGTGATTCACAACGGCGTTTCAAAGTTTTTTCAAATGCTGGATGATCCCAAAGAGGCAGGGAGTACCCTCAAGAAATATGGCATAAACAAGCAGTTTCTGCTTTACACTGGGGTTTGGCGCAATCACAAGAATCTTCCTAATCTAATAAAGGCTTTTGAAATAATTAAGAGCAGAAAGGAAATAGACCTACAGCTAGTAATTACAGGGAAAGAGGATCCTCACTACCCGGAGGTTAGAAAAGAAATCAAAAAATCAGAATTTAATGAGGACGTAATTACTCCCGGCCTAGTCAAAGAAGAGGAGCTGCTTCACCTATACAACGCTGCCCTGCTATACGTCTTCCCCTCGTTATATGAAGGCTTTGGATTGCCACCACTTGAATCAATGAAATGCGGAACTCCTGTAGTAGCCTCAAACACATCCTGCATTCCAGAGGTTTGTGGCGAAAAGAATGCAGTTTTCTTTGATCCCTATTATCCACAAAAAATTGCTGATAAAATTGAACACCTATATAAGGATGCTGACCTTCAGGCAGAATTAGTTGAAAGAGGGTATCAGCATGCTAATAAATTTACCTGGGAGAGATCAGCGCGCACCACTTACAATATTTTATGTTCGAACCATTCCAACAATTCGTAAAAAAAGCAGCTAACCGCTACGGGATAAGCACTGAAATGAACGCTGCAAAGGTGTGTCATGATTTTAGAGAAATAATCCCCGAACTTTTTAAGAATATAGAAAGCCCGGAAGAATACATCTCTCCATCAAGCTTCAAGGATCAAACATTAACCATCAATGTAGAAAACTCTGCATGGGGACAGGAAGTAATAATGCGTAAAGAAAAAATCATCGATCAAATGAACAAAAAGGCTGGCAAAGAAATCATTAAAAATCTCCGTACTCAATTGAAGAAATAGCCATTTTCTGCTATAATACAAGGAAATAAAAAGTAAAAAATGGCAGGACCAGAAAAACCAGATTTTTCAAAACATGAAGGGATTAAGGACATGAAACCTTCAGAGATATTGAAGTATATTTATGAAGCTGGTAAGGAAAAACTAGAAGAAACAGGCCTCCAGCTTAAAGGCATAGGAGAAATTATTGCTGATCAGCTTAGAACATTTACATACCCCAAAAGGCTCCTTGAAAGAGGCATGAAAACGTATAAATCAATTGATGATGCGTTAAAGGAATTGCATTTAGTTACGCCACAGATGGATGAAAAAGGCATTGTTTTGAGGCTACCCGAGTACTATTTTGCAATTGCTCTTAAAGAGAGTCATTACAATCCCTTTGCAGTATCAAATCTAAAAAGAGGAAAAGATGGAGAAAAGCTTGAGACTGAAAAAGATTTTCAATTAAAGAAAGAAGGAGAAACAGCTGCAAAATATAAGCAGCGTCTTGAGAGATATGCCATGGGGGCTTTTCAAGTTAAATTAGATGCTCTCAAATCGGTAAATCGGCACTTTGGCCTAAATTTTAAAAAAGACGATATCATTTATATCCCGGAAGGATTGACTTTAGAAGAATTGAAATCAGCAGATTTTAGTAAACTTTCTCCTAAAGAAAGGCAGAAACTCCGCATAACAATGATGAATAATGCAAAGGTAGCAATCCTTTACTGGCACATCTGTAGAGATATTGCTCCAGCAGAAGGCATGGGGAAATATGACACAAAAATTGAATTCACTAGCCCTGCAGACCAGGACAAGCTCGCAGCATTTTTATACAATTACGGGACAAGTCGTGGAGGGACTCTTATTGCAGCAATAAAGCCGGCTCCTAAAACTTACGCCGAATTTGAAGAGGGAGTTGCAAAAATCATGGCAAAACAATCTAAGATAAAACTTCCAGAGGAGCAGTACACAAAAGGAAAAAGTTCTTCCAATCAAGTATATTTTTCCACATGGTTCTCTAGGAAAGAGCGCGGACAGCTAAAATCAAAGAGCTATTTGAAAATTGATAGATCGCATGTTAAAAACGTAAAACCTCTTCAATCAGCTGAATATTCCCCTTCTGTAGTACTCGCAGGCCTAGACTATTCGGCGATAATTGATTCCATCAGAAAGGGTAGATATTTTTCAACAGTTAAGCTTACTAGCGTTCCAAAATAAAAAACTTCTTGACTTTCCATACTTAACTACTAGAATAAAGCGCGCATTTATCAGATAAGAAATACATCTTGTTAAAGATTAGATTAAGCCGAGCAGGAAAAAAAGCTCAACCAAGTTATAAAGTTGTAGTGCAAGAGCACTCACAAGCCGTTAAAGGTAAGTTTATTGAACAACTTGGGATTTTCAGACCAACTGATGATCCAAAAGTTTTCACTGTAGACGTAGATCGTGTTAAATACTGGATATCTGTCGGAGCACAGCCTTCAGACAGAGTTGCAGTTCTTCTTAAAAATGAAGGATTAGATGGTATGGAAAAATACATCGGTCCAAGAAACAAGCAGAAAAAGAAAAAGAAGGAAGAAGAGGAGGCGGCGCCAGCTGCGGAAGCAGCACCTGCTGAAGCTCCAAAGGCTGAAGAAAAAACAGCCGAAGAGCCTAAAGCAGAGGAAAAGCCTGCTGAAGAACCAAAGGCAGAAGAAGCTCCAGCCGAAGAGCCTAAAGCAGAGGAAAAACCTGCTGAAGAACCAAAGGCAGAAGAAGCTCCAGCCGAAGAGCCTAAAGCAGAGGAAAAATCTGCTGAAGAACCTAAAGCTGAAGAAAAGCCTGCCGAGGAAGCACCTGCTGAAGAGACTAAAGAAGAGGAAAAGTCAGAGTAGTTACAAAAATCACTCCCTTTTCTATACAAATCTAACCCTACCGTTATGGCAGATGACGCAAATCCAAGCGACGTTAATACAGACGTTGAGTTTGTTGAGTTCGTCGTAAAATCCATTGTCGACAATCCAGATAAGCTAGAGATCGAAAGAACTGTCGATGAAATGGGAGTTTTGATCACCCTCAAGGTCGAAAAGGAAGACATGGGAAAGATAATCGGTAAAAACGGGCAGACTGCAAAGTCAATCCGCACATTACTTCGCATTATCGGTTCAAAACACAACGCACGTGTCAACTTAAAGATTGTTGAACCTGAAGAAGAGTAGTTGTAAACTACTCATTGAATCAACTTAAGAAACTAACCCAATTCCTATGGCTAGTCAGGTAACTAGTGGTACTAAAACAATCACTGAGGCTATTGAGAATTACGAGATACTGGAAATTATAAATAGAGGAATGGCCTATGCCATCATTATTGCTGGATTTTTGTCAGTCGTTTTCATTTTCGTAGGTGGTATTTCCTTCATCCTTTCAGGAGGACAGGAAGAGAAAATTAAATCCGCAGTTAGTACAATTCGATATTCAATCATTGGTCTTATCATAACAATTCTTGCAGTAGTAATTGTTGGAACAGTAGGTAAAGCAATGGGATTGGACATCATCAAATACATCAACTTTGGAGATATTATAGATACCATTACAAGTATCACTGCAGACGGAAGCAGCGGACCTCGAAGTCTAGATTGATATGCTAAGCAGGAGCACTTATAAAACACGACAATACCGAAACAAGGGATTATCCTAGTTCCACGTTATTAGTTCTTCGCAACAGAATTCACCCCTTCTCTTACAATATGTTTCCAGTCGTAAGGGAATTTGAAGGTTTCTCGAGCCCTTACAAGAGCGGCAAATAAATGCCAGGGGTCATTTTTTTCATATATAAATCCATTTCCAGTCTCTTCATTTGGATTATAGTTTTCAACTTCATCGCGATCTATGCTTACAGGAATAACTCCATTTATTAACATCTCTTGAACGTCATTAAAAGGGAACGCCAATGCCATGTCAGCAGCCTCAAGAAGTATTTTTCTATTTTGCCTATTGTATGAAAGTGTTGTTACGCGAGGATTTTTAGCAAATTTAATGGTTTTATCAGCCAGCACAATCACCTCCATGTTAAGAGCAGGTGCGCCTTTCAAGAATGCAGTGATTAACTCTTTATGCTGTTTTGTAAGATCTTTATCCAAAACAATTGCCAAAAGCGGAGTTTTTTTGGTCAGGTGTAAATCTTTTACAAGAGCCTTCTTAGTCTCCTTTTTCTGTTTCAGAAGCGAATTAACTGTCGTTTCTTCCATTTCTTTTCTTTATTTTTATTTTTGGATATCTCCAAATTATACCTTAAAAAAGACCAAAAGTCGAGGAGCATACTCTTGACGCCACCCTCAAGTATTTTATATCTTATCCGTTGTGAAAAAGTTAATTTTAATCGACGGAAATGCAGTGATCCACAGGGCCTTCCATGGACTGCCTCCCACCTTTAGAACGCCTGAAGGAGAATTGGTGAATGCAGTTTATGGCTTTTCTTCAATACTTTTAAATATTCTAAACGTAGAAAAACCAGAATATATTGCCGTCTCATTTGATTTAGCCAAGAAGACTTTTCGTCACGAAGAGTACAAAGAGTACAAAGCTACCAGGAAAAAGGCTCCAGACGAACTGTATGCCCAATTTGCACGTGTTAAGGAGGTAGTTAAAGCATTTCAAATTCCAATCTATGAGATAGAAGGGTTCGAAGCAGACGATGTGCTTGGAACTCTGGCAAAGCAAGCAGAGAAAAAAGAGGACATAATGACATACATATTTACTGGAGACATGGACATTCTCCAGCTTGTAACGGAACGAACAAATGCAATGACTCCTACGAAAGGACTTCAGCCTCCGAAGGTATACACCCCTGAAGAAGTGGTAAAAAAATGGGGATTAAAACCCAGTCAGGTAGTGGATATGAAGGGACTCCAGGGAGACAGCTCAGACAATATAAAAGGAGTTCCAGGAATTGGGCCCAAGACCGCACAGACCTTGCTTCAGAAATATGGTGATTTAGAAGGAATTTACAAACATTTAGATAAGATTAATGGATCCGTTCACGACAAACTTGAAAAAGATAAAGAGAGTGCCTTCTTCAGCCGCAGGCTTGCAACTATAGTTACAGACGTACCAATGACCCTTGATCTAGAGGAGTGTAAAACGCATGAATACGACCAGGACAAAATAGCAGAACTTTTTCTGAGCCTTAATTTTAAGAGCCTTCTAGGGCGTCTAACTGCTTTTAATAACCACTCAGATACTCAAAAAATTGAAGACAGTCCTACCCAGCAATCCCTCTTCTAGTCACCGTGGTCGGGCTATTGACAAAGGGGAAAAAGGTGTTAGAATGGGGGTCTGTAAAATTTAATTTTAATTAACATGAGTACTGATAAAGGCCCAGGTCTAGGTCCAGTTGTTGGAACAGATATTCCAGTTCAGATCGAAGAAGTAGTCACGCAAGATGTTGCAATAAACACTGTAGAGGGATTTAAGGATGCTCTTTTAGCTGCACTACCTGAGGGGGTGCCAGTTAATAGAAGAGCCTTAAGAGTACTTGGTCAGATGCAAAAAGATAGTTCAGAAATGCAAAGATGGTTGCAAGAAGCACCTCTTGATCAAATTCAATCGCGTATTCGTAATTTGAGTTTGCACGCTCAATCAGAGGCTGATGGAGGGGTCGAAATTGAGTACGATTTTATAACTACTGGTGAGAAGCCTACTCCTCGCCACCCAGGAGCGGATGATCAATTTATGGGCAATCCTGGTTGGGGCGCAAGCACATACCAAGACCAAATGCATACAGGAAGAAATCCAGAACAAGAGTAGGTAACTGAATTTCATCATTTGAAATAAGCAAGGCCCCTTTATAACTAGGGGCCTTTGACCGAATAAGTTTTTTGTACAGACTCTTGAAAAATGCAAAGATTTTACCCAAATAAGATTGTAACTATTTTGCATTTTTAGTAATATCAAACACGCACTAGTGGGCTTTTAAAATTTTATTTATGGCAAGACCAAAAATCGTTGCTAGTCTTGATATCGGAAGTTCTAAAATCAGGACAGTAGTTGGAGTACAAGAAGACGGAAATCCAGTTCCAAATATTATAGGAGTAGGTATTGCTCCATCGACAGGACTTAGAAAAGGAGCAGTAATTGATGTTGAAGAGACAATCAATAGCGTTTCAGCTTCCTTAGAAGACGCAGAGAGAATGGCAGGAGAACCAATTAATCACGTATTCCTAGGAATAGGTGGTAACCATATTGAATCAATAAATTCAAAGGGAGTAATAGCTATTGGTCAGGAGCACGCAGAGATAAATGAAGAGGACGTAGACCGTGTTATTGAAGCCGCTCAGGCAGTTACTATTCCATCAAACCGTAGAATACTTCGCATAATTCCAAAAACTTTTGCTGTTGATGAACAAAAAGGAATTAAGTATCCAGTTGGAATGAGCGGAATTAGACTAGAGGTAGAAACACATATTGTTACTGGATTCGATCCAATTATTAAAAATATTGAAAAATGCGTTCTGCAGTCAGGAGTAGATATTGATGATATCATTCCAGCAAGTTTGGCTCCTGCAGAAGCCGTCATTTCAAAGAGACAGAAAGAATTAGGAGTAGTAGTAGTTGATATTGGTTGCGGATCAACGTCTGTGAGTGTATTTGAAGATGGTTCAACACTTCATACCGCAGTTGTCCCAGTGGGAGGTGAAAATGTGACAAATGACATCGCAATCGGATTAAAGACATCCATTGATACTGCTGAAAAGATAAAGATTGAATACGGTTCTACAATTCCGGAAGACGTAAACGACAGAGAAACTATAGACCTTTCGCACATCAGTAAGATAGACACGCACGTTGTTTCAAAGAAGCAGGTAGTCGAGATCATTCAAGCAAGATATCACGAGATCTTACTACTTGTGAAAGATGAGCTCGCAAAGATACACAGAGACGGAATGTTACCAGCTGGAGTGATCCTTACAGGAGCAGGGGCAAAGATTCCTGGAGTGATCGATCTAGCAAGAGAAACTCTGAATTTACCAGCACAGATAGGATTCCCACAGAACTATGATGGTGTAGTAGACAAGATCGATGATCCTGCCTACGCAACTGCTATTGGACTTCTCGTATGGGGATCAAGGTTCGAAGGTCGCTATCACGGCGGAATAGGTTTAAAGGGCATCAACATAAGGAAAGGACTCAGCAATGTAAAGGGATGGTTCAAGAACTTGCTTCCCTAGACTTCACCTTGACAATATGTCAAGGGCGCGGTAATAATTTAGGTCCTTATAATAATAAGTATTATGGCTACAGAAGATAACCAACCAGATCTTAAAAATCTGTTCTCATCTCAACGTGAGGCAACAGATAAAGTTAAACCAAAACCAAAAACAATGGAGGTTACTCCAGAAATAACTCCCGTAGCTAGCATCAAAGTAATTGGTGTAGGAGGAGGAGGAGGAAATGCAGTAAATAGAATGATCAAGGCCGGACTAAAAGGTATCGATTTCATTTCGGTGAATACAGATGCACAGGCTCTTTATCATTCAGAAGCTGGTACCAAAATAAATATTGGTAAAGCTACTACTCGTGGACTTGGAGCAGGAAGTAATCCTGATCTAGGACGCCAAGCAGCTGAAGAAAGTATTGAAGAAATCAAGGATTCAATTGATGGAGCAGACATGATTTTCATCACTTGCGGACTTGGTGGAGGTACTGGAACAGGAGGAGGTCCTGTTATTGCTGAGGCAGCACGTGAGCTAGGTATTCTTACAGTAGCTGTAGTTACAAGACCATTCTCATTTGAGGGACAAAGAAGAAAAACTCAAGCGGATGAAGGTCTTGAAAATTTGAGAAACAAGGTTGATACATTAATTACAATTCCAAACGACAAAATCCTTTCAATCATTGATAAGAAGACACCTCTTAACGATGCATTCGCAGTAGTGGATGACGTTCTAAGACAAGGTGTTCAAGGTATTGCTGATCTAATCACAGTACACGGAATGATCAATGTGGATTTCGCAGACGTAAAGACTGTTATGGAGAATGCAGGTTCAGCACTTATGGGTATCGGATACGGTACTGGAGAATCTCGTGCTGGAGAAGCTGCAAAAGCTGCCATCGAAAGTCCACTACTTGAACTTTCAATTGATGGAGCTAAAGGTGTTCTATTCAATGTTACTGGAGGAAACGACCTTAGTATGTTCGAGGTTGATGAAGCAGCTAGAGTTATTACGGAAGCTGCAGATCCAGAAGCAAATATTATATTTGGTGCAGTAATCAACGATTCATATACCGGAGAAGTCAAAATCACAGTTGTAGCCACTGGATTTGACTACAAGCAGAACGACGGATCAATTCTAAGACCACGACAAACATTCGCACCAAAATCAACTACTGCATCTGACGAAATGCCAATCAAGCAAACAGATAACGAGCTTGATATTCCAGCATTCATTCGTCAAAAGATGAACTAACATAGTTTTAAAAGATTTCTCGAGAGAGTTTAAAAGGTCGCCCTACACGGGGTGGCTTTTTTTTATCAAAAAAGGTACCATTGTCGCGTATGAAAGCCAAAATATTAGAAAAAAATCAGGAGGAACTTTGGGATAAATTTGTGAAGGAGCATCCCCTTGGAACCATTCACCAAACAACTGCCTGGGGTAAATTCCAAACTCGAATAAAATCCCGTAACAAAAAATGGATAATTGGTCTTTTTGAAGGTGAAAAACTTATTGGTGGAACAATGATGGTGCGCCACAGCCTACCAAAGGGGTATTGTTTTTTATATTGCGCTCGTGGTCCACTTTTGGACTTTAATCCAGACACAATAGAGGAGCAAATGTCAGCCATTAGAAAAGAGGCAGGATCAATTGCAAAAGAAGAGAATGCTATCTTTTTAAGAGTAGACCCCTCACTCAAAAGGATGAAAAAACTCAAGAGGTTTCACATTTCACATAGTGGATTTCAACCTGAGCACACACTTTTGCTAGATCTAAAGCTTTCAGAAGAGTCTTTGCTTGAACAGATGAAACAAAAGGGGCGTTACAATATTCGTTTGGCAAAGAAAAAAGGAGTAAAGATACATCTGTGTAATCCAAGAAATCCAGAAGAGTTCGAGAGAGATATAGATGCCTATTATAAAATGCTAAAAGAAACTACTCAAAGGGATGGATTCTCAGCTCACAATAAAGATGTTTACAGGAATATGGTGGAAGTTTTGACAGGGCATAACTTTGTTAAATTCTATATCGCCGAATACGAAGGGAAGATATTGGCAGCGACTATTGTGACTTATTTCAAAGATACAGCCACTTATTACTATGGTGTTTCAAGTAATCACTGCAGAAATCTTATGGCGCCGTACCTTCTTCAATGGGAAGCAATTAAAGAAGCAAAAAAGCATGAAATGAAAACCTATGATTTTCTTGGAATATCTCCACCACATGCAAAAGACCACTCATGGAAAGGAGTAACAGAGTTTAAAAGAAAATTTGGAGGCAAAGAAGTTTCTTACACTCCCCCACAAGAATATGCCTATAAACCATTTATTTATTGGCTATACCGAATATACAAGTGGCAACAAAAACTGCGCTCTTAGAACAGTAAATCTTCTGTCTTAGATCCTTTTCCCATTCTATCCGGAAACATAATTCCGTCTAGGTGGTCGTTTTCATGCTGAACCTCTCGAGCATTAAGACCGCTTAGCTTAAGCACCTGATTATGTCCGTCTACATCTTTAAATTCAACCACGCAATTTACATACCTTTCAACCTTCCCATACATTCCAGGAAGACTTAGACACCCCTCTTCATCGATTTCCATCTTATTATCAGGATATGTGATCTCAGGATTAAAAAGCGCAATCAACTTCTGGCCTGCCTTTCCATAGTCCAGCGTAATTAAAAACATTCGCACATTTTCTCCCACCTGTGGAGCTGCAAGCCCAAGTCCACTAGCTGAGGTCATCGTCTCCTTCATGTCCTTTACCAGCTTCTTTAAAGACTTATCAAAATTTTTCACAGGCTCACTCACCTTGCGGAGAATAGGGTTGTCGAGGCCTGTAATAATTTTAAGCTTAGCCATATTTAGTACTTAAATTTAGCATTCTTTAACTCTGCTTCAATAAATCCGTCTATCTCTCCATCAAACACTGCATCTGGATTATTTTCTTCATAATCAGTTCGATGATCTTTTACCATTTTATATGGATGCAACACATAAGATCTAATTTGATTTCCCCAGGCAATATCCTTTGGTTCTCCACGGAGTTTACCAATTTCATCTGTTTGCTGCTCTTCCATCAAATCTACAATTCTAGAATGCAGAACTTTCATCGCGTGTTCTTTGTTTTGAAGCTGGCTACGTTCATTTTGACACTGAACGACGAGTCCAGTCGGTATGTGCGTAATACGCACCGCAGAATCAGTTGTATTAACTCCCTGTCCACCACATCCACCAGCCCTATACACATCAATCTTTAAATCATCTTCTTTAATATCTATATCTTCGAAATGAATCTCTGGCAGAATCTCAACCAGCACAAACGAAGTCTCCCTAGTATGTTTAGAGTTAAATGGTGAAAGGCGAACTAGTCTATGTATTCCTCTTTCGCCTTTTAGGTATCCATAGGCAAACTGGCCTTTTACCTGAAAGGTCACGCTTTTAATTCCTGCCTCCTCCCCAGCTGACTTATCCATCACAATTACCTCAAACTCCATCCTTTCAGCATATTTCAGATACATTCGTAGAAGCATCTCTCCAAAATCCTGTGCATCAGTTCCTCCAGTTCCTGCATGAATTGTAATGATCGCATTGTTCTCATCGTACTTCCCACTTAGGAATGTTGAGATCTCTAATTTTTTCCATCTTTCTCCAAGCTTTTTAACCATACTTACAAACTCCTCTGCAGCCTCAGGATCCTTTTCTGGATGAATCTCTGGAAGCAGTCCATTTAGCTCATCAGTTTCACCAATAATTCCTTCCCAGATATCTATTGTTTTAGTTATATTTGCCGCTTTTTGGCTAATTTCTTGAGCCTTATCACTATCATCCCAAAATCCAGGAGCAGCCATCTCTTTATTCAATTTTTCAACCTCTTCTTTCTTTCCAGGAATATCAACTTTTTTCAGTCCATCTTTAATAAATGCCGTTAGTTCTTTCAGTTCTGCCTTTATTTCATGCATAAAAATAGGTAAATTATCGGAAGTGAGTATAACATAGGCCACATGTCGATCGCACGAAAAATTTTGTCCAATACGATAGCTCAGGTTATTGGAAAAATAGTAGTAGCATTCATCGGGCTTGCAGTTGTAAAAATAGCTACAAACTATCTTTCTTTAGAAGGATATGGTGAATACGTACTGATTTATGAGTTTTTAGCTTTCTTTGGAATAGCTGCCGATTTAGGGCTTTTTACTATTGCCGTAAAAGAAATGTCCGAAGACGAAAAAAGGATTCCTATGATTATTGGAAACATCCTTTCCCTAAGGACTATCCTAGTAACTATAACGATGGGGTTGGCAGTCCTAACAGTATTCCTGGTTCCAAAATATGCAGATACACGCGTACCAATAGGTGTTGCGATTGCAGCCTTTACTGTGTTTGTAACTATTTTAAATGGAACAATCTCAAGCGTATTGCAGACAAAGCTCAAGATGGAAATAGCCTCACTTACAACTGTGCTCGGGCGAATCGTTTCACTCGGACTTATGATTTATGTAGTCTTTTTTGGATTCAAGACAGACACAAATATGGGGTTTTATATGTTGATTGCAGCTGGAGTTGTTGGAAACCTTGCAATGCTTCTTTCTACTAACTACTTCGTTAAAAAAATTACGCCACTTGAATACAGATTTGATCTAGATCTCTGGAAGGAAGTGTTGATAAAGTCACTCCCCTATGGGCTTGCGCTTATTTTAAATACAATTTATTTCCGTGTAGATTCAATTTTAATTTCTGTAATAAAAGACCAGGAAGAGGTAGGAATCTATGGAGTTGCGATGAAGATGCTTGAGCACTTTGCGATTCTTCCTCTCTACTTTATGAATTCGGTACTTCCTGTTCTCACAAAGGCAGTAAAAGAGAAGTCAGAAAGATATAAGAAAATTATTAGATACGCCTTCGACTTCTTGGCAGCTATGGCCGTTCCTATGGTGGTAGGAGGGTTCGTACTGGCCTTCCCCATCATATTTGTAGTATCTAGCCCAGAATACTTAAGTCGCCTCTCTGAGGGCTTCTATGGTTCCGACATTGCCTTTCAGATATTGATCTTTGCACTGTTGTTCCAATTCCTAAATGTGCTCTTTGCCTTTATTTTAATTTCGGTAAACAAACAGTCTCGGTTACTTCTTATAAACGGGTCAGTGGTGATTTTTAATATCGTTACAAATATTATTTTTATTCCAGAGTACGGATTTCGCGGAGCAGCTCTAACCAGTGTGATTTCAGAGTTCTTAATATTGGTTGCCACCTGGACAGTAGCTAAGCGCTATTTGAAGTTTTCAGTTAATCTCAAAAATCTAGCAAAGATAATCTTTTCTGCCCTTGTAATGGGTGCAGCAGTTCATTATTTGCAGCCATACACGTATGAACTCATAGAAAACTGGAGTATTCTATTGCTCATTCCACTTGGAGGAGCTATCTACGTTGCAATGCTCTTCCTTACAAAAACAGTCGATAAAGAAATGCTGGCACTAATAAGAAGAAAATAATTTAAGACTATTTCAACTTCTTAACATAACCGACAAACGCTTTTCCTCTTTCTTTATAATTCTCAAATTGGTCAAAGCTCGCAGCTGCAGGAGACATAACTACAACTCCTCCCTCTTCAGCTTCAGCGAATGCAGTAAGGACAGATTCTTCCAGATTTTGCCGTCTCAATACTTGAGTGGGAGAACCTTCAGCCTCTCCTAATTTTTCATCAGCCTCCACGATTGCATCTTCCATAATTGAGGCAGTATCACCCATCAGAATAACTATCTTCAGGCTAGGCTTAGTAAGGATTTTAAGTGCCCATTCATTGTAGTTAAGTCCCTTGTCGTAACCTCCCGCAATCAAAATAGTTGGATCTTCAAAAGAGTCTACGGCAGCCATTGATGTAATTGGCCCAGTGGAGAAAGAGTCATTATAAAATTTAATCTTCTTCACCTCTTTAACAAACTCTAGCCTATTAGGAAGTCCTTCAAAACCCTTGATCACTTTCTTAATATGCTTCATATCAACTCCCATAGTCTTTGCAATAACAATTGAAGGCATAATGTTTTCCAAATTATGCGATCCAATCAGTGCAACATCAGAAACCTTGCATACCTTTTCTTTTTTTCCTTTTTCGGAATAATAGATCTCATCATTTTCCACATAAGCACCCTCTTTTAGCTCCTCCTTTACGCTAACAAATTTTGTCATGCCTTTAACGACAGGCTCATAAAACTTCACATATTCATAATCTTTATTCAAAACAGCCACGTCCTCACTTTTTTGATGAGCAAGTAAAGCCTCCTTTGCACGCATATATTCATCTTTGTCAGCATGATAGTCCAAATGGTCTTCGGTAGTATTGAGCAAGACAGCAAAGTCAGGACTCGCCTTCATATCTTGCAATTGGAAACTAGAGAGCTCAAGAACAACGACACTATCTGCATCCGTTATATTCAATAATGAAATTGCAGGATCACCGATATTACCAGCAACATGAGAGTCCATTCCAGACGCCTTAAGCATTTCATGGATTAAAGTACATGTTGTTCCTTTCCCTTTAGTCCCAGTAACTCCAACAACCTTGCATGGTCTTTGATCTAAAAAATAAGCTGTTGAGCTAGTTACATCAACACCTTTTGCTATGGCAGCCTGAATCCCCGGTTCAAGATATTTAACTCCAGGACTTCTAAATACAACATCGAATTGGTCTAAATCATGCAAATAAGACTCTCCTAAATGTGCAGAAACGCCATCTCCCAGCTTGGCTTTCAAATCAACATCTTGATCACAAACAGTCAACTCATGATAGCCTTTATCATATAAATAATTGTAAATAGCCCTTCCTTCAGCGCCATATCCTAGAATTGCAATTTTGCTTCGTTGATCCATAAGATGAGGTTACATCAGTAAATTTATAGCAATAAACCGGCTTTTATGCTACAATTAATATGTTAAGCGGTCATAAATAGTATATTTTGTAAAAAGAAAAATAAGAATGGACAAGTTAGATGCATGGATGAAGAGAGCTTTCAGTTTAGATAAACCGGAGGAGATATCTTCAACTTCCAAGGAGAAGAAAACTTTTTCTACGCCCAAAGGCAAGAAAAAGGTAGTTCAACAAAAGGAAGAAAAAAAACAATCAGGCAGAATTAAACGACATAAAAGTCAGAAAAATAATAGTAATCATAATAATAACACTAATAAACAAGTGAAAGAGAACAGAAAAAGAGACGATAAGAGAGATACTCAACAAAAAAAATCTCCAACAAAAAAGACAAATAGGCCGCAAGGAGGCACAAATCAATCCCACCAATCAACACACAAGGGATCAGCTAAACCACCAAGATCTCCATACAAGGGGTCAAGCAAACCCGCTGTAATCCACAAAGGAAAGGTAAAGATCATTCCTCTTGGAGGACTTAACGAGGTAGGTAAAAACATGCTGGCAATCGAATATGAAAACGACATTGTCATCGTAGATATGGGATTCGAATTTCCAGGTGAAGATATGCTCGGGATAGATTACGTAATTCCGGACATCACATATTTAGAAGAAAATAAGAAACGTATCCGTGGAGTAGTTATTACACACGGGCACTTAGATCATATTGGAGGAATTCCTTATATACTTCCAAAGTTAGATTATCCACCTATTTATGCAACAAAGCTAACTAAGGGGTTAATTGAAAAGCGTGGAGAAGAGTTCAAGCAGATGAATTTAATGAAACTGCACACTATAGATCCGGACAAACCGATCAAGTTAGGAGTCTTTTTATTTAAATTCTTCAGAGTGTGTCATTCAATTCCGGATGCAGTAGGACTTGAGATAGATACTCCAATTGGAAAAATAGTTCACACT
This sequence comes from Candidatus Peregrinibacteria bacterium, assembly GCA_018664365.1. Lineage (GTDB taxonomy): Bacteria > Patescibacteriota > Gracilibacteria > UBA1369 > LOWO2-01-FULL-3 > JABJOK01. The sequence continues at coordinate 27,757 of JABJOK010000103.1, forward strand.
GGAGATTTCAAGTTCGACGACTCTCCATCAATTCCACAAGGACGAGCTGATATGGATAAAATAGAGGCACTAGGAGATAAAAATGTACTCGCACTTTTTTGCGAATCAACCAACTCTGTAAAACCAGGACACAGTATGTCCGAAAAAGAAGTTGGAAAAGTTTTGCTTAAGGAGATTTCTGAGTGTAAAGGCCGCATAATTGTAGCCTCATTCTCAAGCCAAATAGGGCGAATTCAACAGATATTAGACGCAGCTGAAAAATGCGGCAGAAATGTCTTCATAAGTGGACGCAGCATGCGCACAAACATGAATATAGCTTCAGAGCTTGGTTATCTAAAATTCAAACCAGATTCAATAAAAGATGTTAAGAGATATAACAAACAGAACAAAACAGCCGACGAAAAAACCCTAATAATCACAACCGGTTCCCAAGGAGAATCCGTTTCTGCCCTTACAAGAATGGCAAACAAGGAACATCCACAGGTACAGGTTAAGAAGGGCGACACAATTATTCTTTCTTCATCTCCAATTATCGGAAATGAACGAGCAATCTTTACTGTAATAAATAGTCTTTCTCTACTTGGAGCAAAGATTATTCATAACCAGATCGCAGATGTTCACACATCTGGTCACGGAAAACAGGAAGAGCTTAAAAAGATGATCAACTTCGTTAAGCCAAAATATCTTATCCCAATTCATGGAGAATACTTCATGAGACAGGCGCTTGGAGATTTGGCTAAGAAACACTGCAATATAAAAGAAAACAACGTTATCATGCTCCAAAATGGGGATGTGCTTATGGGAGAACGCGGCAAGGTCAGTAAAGCAAAAGAGAAGATTGAGACAAAATATATTCTTATAGATGGAAAGGGAGAAGGACACATTGGATCACAGGTTCAATTTGATCGAGAGATGATGTCTCAGAACGGAGCACTCGCAGTATTGGTATACATTGATAAAAAGACTAAGAAGCTTAAGGGGGCACCAGACGTTGTCTCAAGAGGATTTATCTACATGCACGAGTCGGATGAGATTACAAAAGAGATCGCAAAAATAGCTCGCGATGCATACAAGAGAATCATTGAAAAGAATCCAAAATCAGATCGCAGAGATATCAAACTCTACATAAAACAGACAGTGGACCAGTACACTCGCAAAAAACTCGAGAGACGACCACTGATCATCCCTCTGATAGTGAATGCTTAAAGAAATATGGTCTAGTTAAGGACTACTGCCCTACAATGCAGGGATCCTTCTCTGTACCCCGTTTCTCCACTTAGCTGCATTGTGTCAGTCATATCTATTGGCACGACTTTGAATCCCTCAGATTTATAAATATTTGCAGCCTCTTCGTCTTCATCAATTCCATATTGAGGAAGCATTACAACCTTTTCGTTATCACTATTAGTAAACATAAGGCAATTAGTATAATTCATTGCTGCGTATGGACCGCAAGGAAGGGGCACAACTCTAAATCCTAATTTATCAAATTGTGATTTAACCTCATTTAAATAGGTCCGTACACCTTGAGAATAGTCTTCTCTTCCTTGAACGCTGGTACAAAAGGACAAGCTTTCACCACGATGACTGGTTGCAGTTTTTACAGCCATATCGATATGGAAAAACGGAAAATCCTTCGGGGTTTCACCAGAAAGAGACTCCATAAGCATTTTTTTATAAGCTATCATTCCATTACTGCCCTTGTATTCATTCATATGGCGCTCACCAGGAATAATAACCTCGTCAACACCAAGGGCTTTAGCATATTTCTTTTTAGCAGATGCTACTCTTTTCCAAAAATAATCCGGATTCATCCATTTATCACTTCCAAGCGAATACACGCTATCAAAAAAATTCATTAAGACATGTCTTCCAACAAGTGCGGCCATTTTTCCGTCTGGCAATCTAGTCACAGATAAATCCCCTCCTCTAAGAGGAGGAACAACCATTTTTCGAGAAAAATCAGCTGGATACTTATCTACAATAAGGTCATCTCCTATAAACTGCACTCCCCTTGTCGAGGCTGTCCTTAAGGATTCATCACAGATAAGATGAGTATCAAGAAGGGCTCGTCCTTGTACATCGTATTCATATTTACGTAGATTCGAAGATGTTAATTTTACATCAGCACGACTTGTTCCAATAAGAAAACGCCCCTGATCATCCTGAGACCCAGATGCAAAGACAACGTCCTGCATGTAGTCATTGCCTTCAGGACTAAAAGGAAGTTCATATAGGGAAATACTTAGGTGAGGATAATCAGATTGAATTTCTTCAATATCTGATTCAATGCCTTCAGGTATAACAATTTTTACAGCAGTACCTTCAGCAAGAGATTTAAAAAGTGAGCCATATCTTTCTGAAACCGCATTTGGTAAATCGCGAGCACTCACAAGTTTTGATTCAGGATTTATACCCACCATAATATTTGCTCCGGTTCTTTCATCTTCTGGAATAATTTCACCCGGTTTAAAAAAATCTATATCCTCATTCAGCAAATCATCCACAGCAGCCTTAAGCGCTGGGATAGTATCGTCAGACATTTTACTTTCATCTGTAAAATCAGTTGCAACTGTATCGACAGCACGCGACACTCCGCCAGCAACAGCAACAATTGCAGCAGCTCCTGCTAATAAAAGAAACCTTCTCCTATCCCTCCTAACCTCTCTTGGCATAAACCTTTGGCGCATATCTCGATCATCAGGATCGCTCCATTTAAGAGCATCTTTTATGGCAATTCCTGTGCTTTTAGCATAAAAACCAATATCACTAAAAACAGCACGCACAGGGTGCGCTTTTCTTCGTTCCAGCTCTCTTCCCCTCATCTGAGGTCTTTCAAATAATGGCATAAGCATCAAATTTTAAGCCTACCATAGTACAATGTTTAGCGCAAAATGTCAACAGCAGAAAGGAGAGATTTGCCCAGGTGCATGCGAAGAGGTGAGAGATGAAAAATTCTTCCACTAGCATAGGAAAGTATTAAAGATGTTTAAATAGAAATCTGTGCAATCGAAATATGGTCACCGTGATTCACATCAACGTGCTGCATTTTCCCATCTACCAGCATTTCAAATCCATCCGGAGAGTTTTGACGATGCTTAACAGTTATTGCAATTTGTTTAGCAGCATTTGGACCATATTGAAGAACATACTGAGTCATTTCTTCTGCGCTCATAAAGCCTGAAATGCCATCAGAGCACACAATAACAACATCCCCTTTGCATGCGCTTTGAGTCCCAAAGTTTGGACAATCAAATCCTTTGTCACTTATGCAATTATTTATAATTCCACTAAAAGGACTTTCAAGTGCCTGTATTTTGGAGATAGATCCTGCATCAATAAGTGTTTGAACAAATTTCTGATCAATAGATTCATATCTAATGATTGGAGTTCTCGATGGAGAAAAATGAATAACTTTTGCGTCACCAACATTCATCATACTGATACCAAGGTTTTCATTTGGATTTCTAAAAACTCTGGCTATTGCAAAGGTAGTAGAAGATCCTCTTAAGTCTTTAAACCTTCTTAAAAAGGCCACAGCCTTAGGGAGAACCTCGTCTCGCTGAGCTCGGAGATCAAGGCTGTTACATACGCTTTCAAGAACTCTTCTAGCTGCTTCACCCCCATATGGAGATTTAGAAACTCCATCTGCCACTGCAACTACCCAGTGCTTTGGATCAACAAGAAGTGCATCTTCATTTTCACTTTTTCCACCAGCTTTTTCAGTTAATCCCCAAAATTTCCCACCTCTTTCAGATATTTCTCCCTCTTTACCCCCACCAATTGTTCTTCCACCTGTTACATCAATCTCAGTTTCAGTGATGGCCTCGGTCTGACCTACAATTCTACAATACAAATTAGGAGCTCCTTCCAGTAATTGAAGGATAAAAACCATTCTTTCCGCAGTTATAACACTTTGAGTTATCAAGAAGAAATGCTCAGGAAGCTTTGCAGAAACTTCAGCATTCAGTCCCAATCCTCTTTGAAAAACATCTCTACCAAGACTTGTTCCACCCATGGGTAAAAACCCGAATTCCTTTTTTGTGTAAGGACTTCTTATTCCTTCAGATTGGTCTTTACGATAGATTTCTCCAATAACATAAGGCTTGCCTTCAATATTCACAGCAAGTTCTATGACACTAGTGCCAATATTGAACTGAGCCATAATTTCTTGCCCCCCAAGACGCTTGTAATCGGTTAGAGAAGGGGCTTTCCCAGGTGACTCCATAATTATTTTAAAAAGGAGCTATTATATGTATTTTAAGAGAAAAAGTCAATGACGTCGGGTCATTCAAATACCACTGGTTAGAAACTAAATTCTTGCCGCTATTTTTATAAAATATGTATAATGGCAGCAACCATTAACATCCTCTTCTATGAAACTCAAACCAAACTATCTTTTGATTCCGCTAATAACCATTGCAGTTGCACTTTTGGGTGGAGCTTTTTCTTCAATGGGAATGAATTGGTATGACATGTATGTAGCTAAACCAGAATTAACTCCTCCAGCTTGGGTATTCCCCATCGCTTGGAATCTGATATTTTTGATGACAACAATTTCAGCACTTATTATTTGGAACAAGGGAACATCACGAAAGTTCCTTTGGTTTTTAATGAGCAAAAAGCCAACTCCAAATCATTGGATGATCATTTGGCTGTTTGTAGTAAACGCAATTCTAAACGTACTTTGGAGCTATCTTTTCTTTGCAAAACACCTGATTTCTACTGCATTTATAGAGATGCTGATGCTCGAAGTTACACTAATCGCGCTTATTTTTGCGACTTACAAGATTTCAAAAATTGCATCATGGCTTTTAGTTCCATATGCACTTTGGGTTGGATTTGCATCATATTTGACCTATCAGCTAGTACTTCTCAATACTTAAATAGAGAATTTTAAGTAAAAAATAGGTTTTCCTTCAGCGATAAACTTTTTCTCGTAGTAGGTTTTGATTTGTAGAAGTTCTGGTATTTCGTCCTGCCCATGAACATCTCGAATAATTTCTAGCTGATCTACGTTAGACTCTTCAAGTACTTCAACAGCATAATCAAAGAGCTCTTTGTTGTCTGTTTTTAGGTGAACAACACCGTCTTTTTTGACGACTTTTTTATAGACCTTCAAGAATCTAGGAGAAATAAGTCTTCGATTTGCTTTGCAAGGTTTTGAATGTGGATCTGGAAATGTTATCCATACTTCATTTATCTCTCCATCAGCAAAATATTCTTCCAAATGCTCTCCTTCACACCAACAAAAAACAACATTATCTTCACCAGATGATTTCTTTGAGGCACTCCAAAGCCGATCCCCTTTTCTATCAATCCCAATAAAATTCTTATCTGAAAACTTTTCCCCAAGCGCTCTCGCATAGTCCCCATGCGCACATCCCATTTCCACAACAACATCACCTTCATTTTTAAAAACCTCTTCTCGCCACTTACCCTTCAAGTGTTCAGGTTTAGAAAAGACATTTTTCATCTCCTCAACTTCTGCAAATTTCTTCAATTTATGTCGTCCCATAATATATTTTAAATATTGTAAAAATATTCAACCAAAAAGCCCTTATAAATGTAAGACCAAGAGGATTGACACTTTGGAAAA
>JABJOK010000032.1 GCA_018664365.1 Candidatus Peregrinibacteria bacterium
CTACCTTGTAGATTAGTAGATTGTAGTAGACTCCCTCTGCAGGAATAAACATGAAGGCGAAGTCTGTTGTGTCCTCCTTTGGTCGAATGTATTTGGCAGTTTCGTCTATTCTATTCTTTATATCCATTTTGAATTCTTTCTGAAGGGTTTTCCTTTTATCCTCGCTCTGTTCTTCCATCATTTTATTGTATTTCTCCAGCGAAAATTTCGCATCAATTGGGATTATTTTATTTTTAAAAAATATAGCTGCGTCTACAAGCTCTCCGTTGCTGAACTTGTATTGCATCTTATATTGATTTGGCTGAAGTACGTGGCCGAGCAATGTGTCCAAAAAATATTCTCCTAAAATCCCCCTTTGCTTGGGGTTTTTCAAGATGTTCTCTAGGCTCTGCATCTGTTCTGAAAAACCAAGTACCTGCTTGTTGGTCTCGTCTAGCTGGGTTAGCTTTTGAGTGATCTCCTTAATAAGCTTGGTGCTGTCAGTGAACTGTTTCTGCACTGTTGAAGAAGTGTGTTCTAGCCCTTTTGCCAATCGGTCCTGAATTTTGTCTAGTTTTTCCTGTGTTTCTTTGCGTGTACTGTTGTCGGAATCCCGAATTTCTTTTCTTAGCGATTCGAAATATTCAAAAAGCATCTTCTGATCTGTCTCTTCTTTTGGAGATTGAAGCTTGTAGGCTAAGTACCCCACTACTCCTACGAGGGCTATTCCAACCAATATTATGACTATTTCCATGGACCGAGGTTATGTCAAAATGACTATATACTCTTTTGAATTTTTTATGAAGGAATTCCTTTACTTCAAGCTGCTTTTTCCGTAGACTGTCACTGTTTTTTGCAGTATTTATACACCATTATGTCCATAAAATTAGCAGACATTGCTGAACAATTAGGCCTCGAGGTAAAAGAACTAAAAGAGAAGATTTTGGAGCTCGGTTTTGAGATTGCTCCTCGTGCTCGTGTTGTTGATGATGATGTAGCTGAGCTAGTCTTGGATGAGCTTGGCGGCGAAAATTCTGATGATGCTGAGCCTGAGTCAGAAGATGTGGCTGATGTTTACGACGAGATGATTGCGCAGGAGCGCGAACGTGAGATTGTAAAATCTCAGCGTAAAAAGACTGCAGGTAGAAATGATAAGAAGAAATCTGCCGATAAGCCTAAGGAAGTGGAGACTGTGACTTCTAAGTCTTTGGAAATTGGTGATTCAATAAGTGTTAAGGAGTTTTCTGAGAAAACTGGTGTTAACGCTGCGAAGGTAATTGGAGAGCTTATGAAGAATGGTATTTTGGCAAATATTAATCAGCAGATAGATTTTGAGACAGCACAGGTTATTGGAGATGATTTGGGCATTAAGTTAAAAAGAACTCGTGGAGCTGCACAGGTTGAAGACTTCATGAGTGGCAATATTGATAATTTGTTGCAAGAAGATGACAAGGGTGACCTAGAACAGAGGCCTCCGGTTGTTTGTGTCATGGGGCATGTTGACCATGGTAAGACAAAATTGCTCGATGCGATTAGAGACGCGAATGTAGTCGACGGTGAATCGGGTGGAATAACTCAGCATATTGGTGCCTATCAGGTTAAAAAGAAGGGTAGGTTGATTACATTTTTAGATACTCCGGGTCATGAAGCTTTTACGTCTATGCGTGCTCGTGGTGCAAAGGTTACTGATATTGCAATACTTGTTGTTGCAGCTAATGAAGGTGTTAAGCCTCAGACTATTGAGGCTATTAATCATGCAAAGGAGGCTGGAGTTCCTATAATTGTTGCTATTAACAAGATGGACCTTCCTGATTCTACCCCTGACAAGGTTAAGGCGGAATTAGCTGAGCACGGTTTGCAGTCTGAGGACTGGGGTGGAGATACCGTGATGGTTCCTATCTCAGCACTTAAAGGAGAGGGCGTTGATGAAATACTTGATATGATTCTGCTTTCTGCTGATATGCTTGAGCTTAAGGCTAACCCCGTGCGTGAGGCTGTAGGAACAGTTGTTGAGGCTCATCTTGATACTGGACTAGGGCCTGTTGCGACTATCCTTGTGAATACTGGTACTTTAAAGGTTATGAATAATGTTATTGTCGGAAACACTTATGGGCGTATTAAAATGATGTGTGATCATACTGGAAAGGCTTTAAGAATAGCTCCTCCTGCAACTCCTGTAAGAATTGCTGGACTGAATAAGACTCCTAAAAGTGGTGATATTTTGCAAGTAGTAAAGGATGAAAAAACTGCTCGTTCTCGAGCTGAGGAGATAAATTTAATTTCGAAGGAAAAGGATTTCGAACAGCTTTCTGGAATGGGAAAGGTTCTCTCTGGAATCAAGTCAGATAAAATACTTAGACTTGTTGTTAAGGCTGATACAAAGGGTTCTCTTGAAGCTATCAAACAATCTTTGGCTAAAATCAAAGATGAGGAGGTAGCAATAAGAGTAATTCATGGTGGAGTTGGTTCTGTTACTAAGTCTGATGTAATGATGGCCTCTGCAAGTAATGGACTAGTTCTTGGTTTTCATGTTGATTATGACTCTCCTCACGTAAAAAAGACTGCCGAAAGGGAGGGGGTGGAAGTTAAGTTCTATTCAGTTATTTATGCCTTGATTGAAGAGATGAAGAAGCTCCTAACTGGCCTATTGGACGCAGAGATTATTGAGGTTCAGCTGGGTCGAGCTCAGGTAAAGCAGGTTTTCTTGACTAAGAAAAAGACTATGATCTTGGGATGCAAGGTTTTGGGTGGAAAGGTTGAGGATTCAGCTAAGATTAAAGTTCTTAGAGGGCAGGATGCTGAAGGTGAAGATGCTGTAGCAGGTGAAGGAAAAATAGATTCTCTTCGTAAAGGTGATGATGTTGTTAAAGAAGTTACGTCAGGTAATGATTGCGGTATAAGATTTATGGGAGATATTGCAGTAGAAGAGGGAGACATTCTGTTGGTCTATAAAGAGGAGGAAAAACACAGGTCTATCTCTTAAAATAAAAATATGCGTTATAGCGATATGTTCGGAAAAACGCGTCATGATCCGCCTTGTGATGCTGACAGCGTAAATGCGAAACTTTTAACACAGGCTGGTTTTATAGAAAAGCTTGCTGCTGGTATTTATAATTTTCTACCTCTTGGAAAGAGGGTTCTTAGAAAAATTGAGACCATAATTCGAGAAGAAATGGATGGTGTTGGTGGACAGGAACTTTTGCTGCCTGCTCTCCAGCCTATTGATATATGGAAAAAGACTGGAAGGGATGTGACTATGGATGATATTCTTTACAGAACAAGTGCTTCTGGGAATAAGGAGTTTGTTTTTGGACCAAGTCATGAGGAAGCTGTTACTCCCCTTGTTTCTAAATATGTTCAATCTTATAAAGATTTGCCTTTGTCTGTGTATCAAGTTCAGACAAAATTTAGAGACGAACCACGTGCTAAGTCTGGACTTTTGCGTGGTCGTGAGTTTGGGATGAAAGATATGTATAGTTTTCATACTTCAGATGAGGATTTAGATAGGTATTATGAAGAGGTTATGGCTGCTTACTCACGCGTTTATGATCGCTGTGGTTTAGTCGCTCATGTGATTGAAGCTTCTGGAGGAGCTTTTTCAGATAAGTTTTCGCATGAGTTTTCGGTTGAAACTGCTGCTGGAGAGGACACTATCATTATTTGTGATAAGTGTAAGTCTGCACAGAATTTAGAAATTGCTGAAGGGAGTGTGCAGGATCCTTCTACAGATGCAGAAGATGAACTTCCGATGGAAGAGGTTGATATTGAGCGTGATTTTTCTGTTGCTGCAAATGCAAAGGCGCATGATGTCTCTGAGCAAAAAATATTAAAAACAGTTGTTTACGAAGTTGATGGAGGAGGACTTCTTGGAGTTGTTATACGTGGAGACCTTAGTGTTAGTGATGTTAAGCTAGAGAACTATGTAAAGAAGATGATTCGTCCTGCTACTACTGAAACCCTAAAGGAAGCAGGTCTTGTGCAGGGGTATATTTCTCCTGTTAAAATTTCTGACAAGATTGATATCTCGTTTATTGGGGATCATTCTATTAAGAACGTTAAGAATTTTGTAACGGGTGCTAATGCAAACGCAAAGGACCTGAAGAATGTTAATCTCGGTCGAGATTTTACTATCGATGATTTTACGGATTTGGTTGAAGTTTCAAGCGGATTTGATTGCTCAAAATGCGGAAAGGCTCTGAAGGAGATAACTGCTGTTGAGGTTGGTAATATATTTAAGCTTGGAACTAAATACAGTGAGGCGTTTGATCTCAACTTTACTGATCAAGACGGTGTATCAAAGCCAGTTGTTATGGGATGTTATGGTATAGGGACTTCTAGGTTGCTAGGGACCATTGTTGAATCAAGGCATGACGACAAAGGGATTATTTGGCCAATGTCTGTGTCTCCATATCATGTTCACCTGTTGACGTTGGGGAATGATGATGACTCGTCAAAAAAGGCTGAAGATCTTTATAAGGATCTTTCTGCTGAAGGTGTTGAAGTTCTCTTTGATGAACGAGATGAGAGAGCTGGTGTAAAATTAAACGATGCCGATCTTTTGGGTATTCCTATCCGAATAGTCTTGAGCAAGAGAAGCTTAGAGAATGGCGGGGTTGAGTGGAAGCTTCGTGATGAAGATGACTCTAAGTCCGTTGATTTAGGCCAGGTTATTGATGAAGTTCAAAAGATATTAAAAAAATAGTTTGAAAATTTTACTTTTAGGTAAATCGGGCATGTTAGGGTCTTGCTTCCTTAAGCGTCTTTCTGGGGATAAGGATTTTGAGACTTTTGCTTTTGATAAATCTGACTTGGATATTTCTGATTTTAACAAGGTCCTTGATGTCTTTAAACGCATTTCACCTGATTTTGTTATAAATTGTGCTGCGTATACTGCGGTTGATGATTGTGAGACAAACCGTGAGGAGGCTCTTAAAGTTAACGGAGATGCCCTTGAGGCTATCGCTCGTGCTTGTAAGTCCGAGAATGCGGCATTGGTTCATTTTAGTACTGACTATGTGTTTAATGGACTAATTGAGGGTGGGTACACAGAGAGCGCACAGACTGATCCTATTAATTTTTATGGACAGTCAAAGCTTAGGGGAGAAGAGAATATTGAGAAATTCATGAATGACTACTATATAATTCGCACCTCTTGGCTGTTTGGTGAGGGTGGGAAGAATTTTGTTGATACAATGATCTCCTTGGGGTCTGATAGGGATGAACTTTCTGTTGTTTGTGATCAGGTTGGCTCCCCCACTTATGTTAATGATCTTTGCGAGGCTGTTTTGAAGTACTTTTTGTCTCCTTTCTTGGAGGAATTGGATAAACAACATCGTCGTCAGTTTGAAGATTCTGTAGTGGAGCATAAGAAGGTCCCGTTTGGGATCTATCATCTTTCTAACTCTGACACTACCTGTTGGTATGATTTTGCTGTTGAGATTTTCAAAGAGGCCAAGGTTGACGTGATTGTTAATAAAGTTACTTCTGCTGAGTTTAAAACACCGGCAAAACGACCCAAGGTTTCTATTCTTAAAAATACCAAACTGGATTTCAACCTACGCCCTTGGACAGAGGCATTAAGGAGCTATTTGGATTTGACATATTTCAGGTAAAACTGATACATTTGACAACCTATCAAAACTATTATGAAAGGAGTTATCTTAGCGGGAGGAACTGGAAGCAGACTCTATCCGCTCACAAAAGTTACAAACAAGCATCTCTTGCCAGTTTACAGCAAGCCGATGATATATTACCCTTTGTTCACGCTTAAGAGTGCTGGGATAACTAATGTCATGATTGTTTCTGGAAAGGGGCATGCTGGTGATTTTCTTGAGCTTCTTGGCTCTGGGTCTCAATTCGGAATGAAGATCTCTTATGAGGTTCAGGAAGAGGCTGGGGGTATTGCTCAGGCACTTTCATTGTGTGAGGATTTTATTAACAATGAAAAGGCTGTTGTTATTCTTGGAGATAATGTTTTTGAAGATAGTATTGCTCAGGATGTGAATGACTTCAAGGTTCAGCCAAGAGGAGCAAAGGTTTTCCTTAAGA
>JABJOK010000037.1 GCA_018664365.1 Candidatus Peregrinibacteria bacterium
CTCTTCTTTGCCTCTTCCAATTTTTTCAAATGCTCATCCAGTTCTTCCTTTTTATGCCAACAAGTTCCATAAATCCTCTGTAGCATTGGATTTTTTTCACTACCTCTCCAATATGCCCCAGCAATAGACATCAGCTTAAACGGACCAATTTGGCCTGTGTGTTCAACGTGAGGACCTTCACAGAGATCCACAAACATACCTTTCTCATCTTGAGGACGAATATTCTCGTAAAAAGAAATATCCTCTCCTGCCTCAATAAATTCTTCAGCTAGCTCTACTTTATACTGCTGTTCTGTCTTTTTCAGGAACTTTACTGCCATATCTCCCGGCTCTTCCTTCCTTACAAATTTCTGATTCTGCTTAATAATATGCTTCATCTTCTTCTCTAGAAGCGGTAAATCTTCAGGAATCAAAGTTCGTGGTAATTCAAAATCATAGTAAAATCCGTCTTCAATAGTTGGCCCAATTCCGAGTTTAGCCTCAGGGAACATATCCATTACTGCTTGTGCCAAAATGTGCGAGCAAGAGTGCCGCATCGCGTCTAAATCGACTTTTTCTTTCTTAGACATATTTAAATAAAGTTAGATAATTTAATAAATTCGTATAGAATAAAACTGTGGTGAAATATTAGCACGTGGCTAGCCAAATCGAAATGTTTGAAGACTTGTTCATAAAATTGTTATCTCAAGCCAAAATATAGAATGAAACTAACTAAACTTCAACTCGAAAACTTCAGAACATATAAGGATTTTGAATATGAATTCCCAGAGCATCAGAATATCACTGTTCTTACAGGGGAAAATGGTAAGGGAAAGACTAATTTTTTAGAGGCAATTTATACGCTTTCCTTGGGGCGATCATTTAGAAGTCTAAAAAGAGATGATTTAGTAAACTGGGATGCAGACTTTATGAGATGCAAATGCCAAACAGTTTCAGACGATGAAGAACAGAACTTAGAGGTTTTTTACGCTAAAAAACCAACTATTAAGAAGAATTTTAAAAGAAACGAAGTGAATTTAAAGAATAGCGAATTTCTTGGGAATCTTCTTACTGTTCTCTTCCACCCTGAAGACTTGAATATGCTCTATTTAAGCCCATCATTTAGACGGAGATACATGGATATAATCTTGTCACAGACAGATAAAAGCTATCTACAGGCACTTTCTAAGTATAGACGTGTAATGAAGCAGCGAAACGCCCTTTTATACGACATTCGCGATGCAAAGTTTAAAGGTAAGGATATTTTAGAACTTGAGGCCGATTTAGACGCATGGGACTTCCAGATAGTTGAATTAGGACGGGAAATAGTTCAAAAACGAGAAGGGCTAATAGAATTTTTAAAAGAAAAACTCCTAAAAATATATCAGACAATTTCAGGAGGAAAGGAGTCAATAGAAGTCAGATACAAGTGCACAAAACCTGATGAATATGAGGAGAAGCTTAAACTTAGGCGTGGTAAGGATACAAGAGAAGCAAAAACTTCAATAGGGCCGCATTTAGACGATTTAGAGTTCCTTATAGACAACAAAAAAATTAGTGAATCAGCCTCAAGGGGGGAGTTCAGAACGCTTCTATTAGCAATAAAACTGGCCGAAATTGAGTACATAAAACACAAAACAAAAAGGAATCCTATTCTTCTACTGGACGACGTCTTCTCAGAACTAGATGGAAAACGGCAAAAACATCTTATAGATGCTATTAAAGGATGCCAGGTGATAATCACCACTACAGACATTAAAAACCTCCAAGAACTGGCAGAAGAAAACGAAAAGATAGGGTTTGTCAAGATGTAGGAAATCTGTTATAATACACAGATAGCAAAAATAAAAACCAAAAATGCCGTATTGGGTACAGATTATGGGAGCAATGATTCTGGCAATATCTCCAGTTATGGGGTGGATGATTTATCAAAAGAAAAAGAATCCTAGGAAAAAGGTCAATTATGGACTTCTAATATTTATTCTAGCCCTTTCAATTTTTCCAGTAGTAAAGGCAATGCCTCAAGGGGCTCAGATAATTGGTTCAATTGCGATGGCATCAATCCCCGCTGTAGTATGGGGAGTAATCTTTTACAAGAAAAACCCTGAGAAGAAAAACCTTACTGCAATAACGTTTTTTGTTGGAGCTTTAGCGGTTTTTCCTATATTACTATACAAGTTTCTATGGCAATTTTTCCCATGGATCAATGCATTCAGAATAGCCGATTTTTACAAGAATGATTTAATCGGAGTTTCTAACTTAATGTGGATTCCTTTAAGTGTGATCATAACTTTCATGATCGTCGGAATTATTGAAGAACTAATGAAATTACTCTCAGTTAAGCTAGTTGATGATGACGAGATCAAGAGCATTGATGACTCAATTGAATTTTTCATAATTGCAGCTTTAGGATTTGCCTTCACGGAGAACATCCTTTATTTCTACAATATTTGGATAACTCAAGGATCACAAAATCTATTTTTACCATTTGTATTTAGGTCTTCATTTTCAACCTTTGCACATCTTATTTTCTCCGGAATTCTTGGCTATTACTATGGAGTAGCTCACTTTGCAAAGCCAATTCTTCAGGATGAAATAAAACAGAACCGACATAAATGGATTGTTAAGCTGCACAAGATGTTTAATTTAAAGAAATCACGTCTTTTCCACGAGGAGAAGATGTTAGAAGGAGTACTTATAGCTGTAGGACTTCATGCAATTTTCAATATTTTCTTAGAAATGAACATGACCTTCCTAATTGTTCCATTCTTAGTGGCAGGTTATATGGCAATAAACTATCTGTTTGCACAGAAAGAGAACCATAAGCAATACGGGAAAATGTATGTTTATACACGTAATCATCCACATCCAAAATCAAACGTGCATTTCAAGCGCTCAGCCGTCAAAAGCAAGCAACATTTGGTCACCTAGCGGTTGCTAAATCTTTAAATATATACTATAATATATACAGTTAGACAAAAATAAATAACAAAAATAAATAACAAAAATAAACATGGTACCACGAGGACCCGATCCAAAGCCAATTCACCCGGAACAAGGCAAAGATGATTATGTCAAAGCTGGAATTGAAGCCAAGCTTGGACAATCTATTAATCCTGATGCTTTTGCTGAAGTAAAACAGCAACACATGGATGACGTTCTTAGACTTGAGCAAGAGTATGATGAAATTAAAAGACAAGCCTCAGAAGATGTTATAAAAGACCTTCTACCCGAAGGACCACAACAGTCAGAGGAACCAGTATTTAATCCTGATGAAGTTAATGGACAATCAGTAATGCCTCCAACACAGACTCCAGCGGCGCCAGAAGATCTAGGTCCTCAGCAATCAGTAATGCCAGAGGAACCAGTTTTCAATCCTGATGAGATTAATGGACAATCAATAATGCCAGAGCAAACACCAGCAGCTCCAGAGGATTTAAGACCAGAACCATTAGATGGAGGAATGTCAGAAGAGCCACCACAGCAATCTGTGGCAGGACCAGAAGATCTTGCTCCTAGACCAAAAGAAACACAAGAATCAAAAGAAGTTCGTGAAGATATTTACGAACGTCTTTTCAAACTTGGTAAATATAACATTGCAAAGAAAGATTTAGAGGCTGGACAAGACGACACAGCTCCAGCAGAAATCGTAGAAAAGGCGAATCCAGACAAAATTATTTCAACTTACGAATCTGAAGGACAAGTTAACTCAAAGGGTCATAAGATGAGTAAGAAGCCAAAAAGTTGGTATGCTTCAAAGCTGAAAGCAGTGAAGACAATGGCAGCACTTAGCGGAAATCTTGAAATCGCAGGATTTACAAACGGAAAAAGGCTTATGGAATTAGCTAAGCTAATTGCATCAAATCCAGATTATTGTTCTTATAAGGGACTTCAAAAACTTCTTGCAGAAGGAAAAGCTACTCAAAAAGAAATTTATGGAGGAGAAGGTATTCTAAACTTTATTCTAGCATTCCAAAGATCAGTGTCGCCAATGATCAAACAGGGAATGACATACGAAGATATCCAAAAAAGAACTCTAACAGGAAAAGAAAAAGCAGAAGATCTGAAAGATATGAGTGGTGCTTATTACACAAAATTCAA
The DNA here is from genome assembly GCA_018664365.1 of Candidatus Peregrinibacteria bacterium. GTDB lineage: Bacteria > Patescibacteriota > Gracilibacteria > UBA1369 > LOWO2-01-FULL-3 > JABJOK01. Next base: position 4,081 of record JABJOK010000037.1, read on the forward strand.
GGTTACACTTGAAAAGCGTAAAGCCGTTAAGATCACAAAAGTTCAAATGAAGGGACAGAAAACTGTAGCTTCAGAAGGTGAGAATGGGGAAGTACAGTATTCTGAAGCAGAATACTTCGACCCTGATAAGATCAATGGACAATCAATAATGCCAGAGCAAACACCAGCAGCCCCAGAAGATCTTGGGCCGCAAGTGTCAGA
>JABJOK010000062.1 GCA_018664365.1 Candidatus Peregrinibacteria bacterium
AGTTAATATAAATGAATTTTTTAAAGAAATTATTAATGATCTCGATACCAAAAATTTACATTTAACAACAAATAAAGATGAACTAACTTTAGTAGTTAGAAAAAATTTATTCAAAAGATGCATTAATAATCTAATATCTAATGGCTTAACTTATGGTAAAAATGTTTATATAAATCTAAAATCCTCTTCAAATCTTTTAACTGCATCTTCGAAACAAGATTCTGCAAAATTATAGATCAATTGATCTGAATTCGTATTTAGATAACTGTAGTTATTTGAAATATTTGTTTCTGAAATACCTAATACAATGAGTACAAGAGTTGCTGATATCACTAGCATGCTTATTAATGCGACTGATCCTTTTTTATTCTTCATTGGGTTTTGGTTTTCCATTTTATTGCCTAAGGGCTACTGACGTATGGGCCTTTATCACTTGAGCCTGACTTAGGTCTACTACCGTTTTTGGCTCAAATTCTGCATCAACCACTACTTGGTCTGGAGCCTTGTCATAGGTTATTTTTTGAAATCTAAGTTTTGTGCACTTAACTGTTGCTGAATTCAGCTTAATCGCAGCTGAACTTCCCTCTCTTATGTATAAATCCTCATCTGATAGATAAAATCTAGTAGGATTTGTTGATGCCGTTGCTGTCACTAACTCTAATTCACCATTGTCATTATCAAAAGTACTTCCGCTATCATCAATGCTCTCTGCTGTTCTAATTGCATATGATATTTTCTCGGTAAACAAAGTTACTCCAGACTGAATTTCATGAATATTCTCAGATTGTCTTCCTACATTCATTACCTGAAGAGCGAAACTCATCATTGCAGTTAGTGCAATTCCAATAATTGCGAAATAAAAAATTATTTCTATAAGAGTGAATCCTTTATTTGTATTCAAAATCTTCATGGTGTGTAATTGATTGTTACGCTTTGGATTGCTGGGCTTGTTACCCCATCAGAATCTATATCTGCCTTGAACTGAACGTACTGCGTTCCACTTCCCGGAGATGTAACTACTGGAGTTCTTGATGTCTCATAGTAGGTACTATTTGTTCCGTCAGGCCCCACCCATGTTTCGCTTTCAAGCCCTTCTTCACTTGATGATGTTCTTAGTTGAAACCTAATGTCTCCACCTGGAACTTCTGTGTGTTCCCATTCAATATAATTAAATCTGGTACTAGCACTTCCTGTATTATAAATATCTGAGATATAGTCTCCGCTTGTAACTGAACTAACTTCTGTTGTTCCAATGATTACTAATCCCCTGTTACTTGTGTTTGTTGATATGTACACATAGTCTCCATCCGTATCGATTCCAGTTCCTTTTCCTTCTATATCAAGATTGTAAGTAAGACTTGGAGCAGATGGATTTGAAATATTTACTGATGCTAGCCCGGAATTTGTTGAATTTAGAGCTGCGTATAAATATTCTCCATCAATAGCTATGTCTTCAATTTCACCACCAACATCTAATGATGTTATTTCTGATGGGGATTCAATATTTGAGATATCAATGATATGAAGTGAGTCATCAGAATCCTCAGTTCCGACATATAGAATTGTTCCTTGTCTTACTATCGAGTTAATTTCTTCTCCAACATCCATTGAGGTTATTTTATCTACTTCACTCAAGTTACTTATGTCTCCAATATGAAGTGCATCACTATCATCATCGATTCCTACAAATGCATAATCTCCATAGAGTTCTATTACATGAACATCATCATTAAAGTCTTCAATTTCGGTCAATATTGGAAAGGATTTATTTGTCACATCGTATATGAGCATGCTGTACCAGTCCCAGTCTGAACCTATAAATAAATTATTATCATCATCTACAGTTGGTTTATTCCCGTAATGTCCAATAAACCATCCTGCCTCCCAATCTGCACTATTTGGATTTGAAACATCCACAATTGCTAGTCCTGTAAGCCAACTCTGAACTCCCATATAAATATAATCTCCTTTTTTAAACACATACCGTCCTTTTCCTCCTACAAATTCGTCACTTGTTTCAGATGGACTTGATGGGTTTGAAATATTTATAATGCTTAGCCCATTCCAAGTTGAATTAACTGCAAGGTATGCGTAATTCCCATCTATCACAACATCATTACCATGCTTTCCTACATTTGCTGAACTGAAAAATTCGCTCGGGACTGCTAGTTCATTGAGTCGTATCTCACAATTATCAACCGGAGGCCCATCAATCACAAATGACTGAGTGCTTCCGTGAGTTCCTGATTCCCACTCTGTACAGGTTGTCCTGATCAAATCGTCACCTTTCCAATCCGTAACATATGATGAAAGCTCAACTGATTTCGGAATTACTCCTCCCTCAAGCCATTCTATTTCAACTATTACCTTTTTAACATCGGGGTCAAAAAATGTTCCTGAATCTTCATCAATATTTCCTGACTCGTCACTATAGACATCAGAGACATTGATAGTTCTATCATAAAAGCTATCAACCGCTTCTGGAGCCACAATGAAGCTCCATTCACCACTGTCGAGCTGCAGTCCATGGTCGCCATTTGCTAGTGACAAAAAGCTTTTGTCTGCGATATTTCGTGACACCTCTAGTCCCTCCTGGGCATAAAGAAGCGCTTCTTGATTTGTACTTATCGTAATGTCTCTATGCATGGTGTCTATAGACATGTATAGAATACCAACTGTAACTATTGAGAACATTGCTAGTGCAAGCAGCACTTCTATGATCGAGAATCCTTTTTGATTTTTTAGCTTTCTAAACATATTAATAGTTAACGGTCCCAAGTCGGGTTATTTCAATTTCGACAGTTTTGTTTGCTTGATCAGACTGGAATTCAAGTGTTCCAAAATCTGAGGTATTACCTTTTGGAGCGTCAAAAACAATGTCGCTTCCTCCTCCATTTAAACTGATATTTTGAATCTGCATTGTTGCAGATAGTTCATATTCGTAGTTAAGATCTGCTCCTTCGACAAATGAAGTCCCCTCAAATATTGTGAATGAATCTGTTTCTAAATGGATGCCATGGGATGTGTCATTAAGTCCTGCGTTTGCACTTGTATGTGCAAGCCTTAGATGTCCCACAAATTGTTCTACCTGTGAATTGATATCAGCTCTAACTTGAGAGCTTTGTGAATAAAGAACACTCAATCCTACTGATATCGCCAAAATTGCTACAACTAGCATTATCTCTATTAGTGTCATTCCTTTTTGTGACTCTGATGATTTCATTATTGTCCTAGTAAGTTTGGTAATTGATAGATTGGCATGATAATTGATAAGGCAATTCCTCCTACCATTACTGCCATTAGTACTAATAAAAATGGCTCAATAAGTGTAGATATATTTCTTGTCTTTGAGTCGACAACTCCTTCGTAAAGCTCTGCGAGCCTTTTAGTAGCGACTTCCATTGATCCTGTCTTTTCACCAATGAACATCATTTTAGTGGCCATGTCTGGAAATAATTTCTCATATCCTTCAAAACTTTCTCCTAAGTGTCCTCCCTGTTCTACTTTTTCTGAAGCCTCTTTAATCGCCTTCCCGTACATGCTGTTTCCGATCATTCTTCCTGTTATCTCCAGAGAGTCTGTAATTGGCACTCCTGTTTGAAGTAGAGAATTAAGAGTTCTAGAGAAACGCGCTAGATTTCCAGCGATTATGATTCCTCCAAATATTGGTGTATATATCGCTACCTTGTGCCAAAATGGTTTTAAAAATTTAACTTTGAAAATTGTAATTAGGAAGGCTACCGTTCCAATTCCAATAGCAGCAGCAAGAAGTGTATGATTTCCTATAAAACCACTTAATGCGATCAATATTCTTGTTGGAAGAGGAAGAACGATATCGAATTTACCAAAAATTGATGTAATTTTGGGCATAATAAATACCACTATCCCAATTGCCATGACTACAGTTAAACAGATGATCACTATTGGATAGATCATTGCTCCAACTATCTTTTTCCTTGTTTCGTATTCTTTTTCAAGTTGTCTATCCAAGTAGACAAGTGTCTTCTCAAGATTTCCACTCTCCTCTCCTGTTTGAATCATGTTTATGAAGAGGTCCGAAAAGATGTAATTATATTTACGAAGACTGTTTGCTAGAGTTTGTCCCGAGCGGATCATCTCAATAATATCCTCGTACATAGATTTTACATTTTTCTTTGAGGCTTGATTGGCAAGAATTTCGAGAGACTCTGTAACAGTGATTCCTACCTTTATCATTGTTGCTAGATTCTTTGTGAATAACATTTTTTCCTGAAAAGAAAGGCTTGGCTTGAATGTAAAATAAAACCTTCCTTTGGCTTTTTCTGTAACTGAAATTACAATTTTATCTGGAAACTCTTCACGAACTTTCTTAAGTGCAACCTCACGGCTTGAAGAATCTATAAAACCAGTATTCTTTCGTCCATTATCATCTGTTACTACGTATTCGTATTTAGCCATTTTGTTTTTGGTGGCACCTTCGGCGCGCTATTAAGTTCTCATTACTCTAAGTATTTCTTCAAGGGTTGTCTTTCCTGCAATGACTTTCTCAAGTCCATCCTGGAACATTGTTATCACTCCCTCTTTTATTGCTTGATCCTCAATGTCTTTAGAAGACCCATTCTCTAAAAGTATTTTTCTTATTCCATCACTAACTTCCATAACTTCAGCAATTGAGAGACGTCCTTTGTATCCAGTATTCCCACAAGTACCGCAGCCTTCTCCCTTGTATAAAGTTATAGTATTATCAACAACCTTCCCTTCAAGTTCAGGTTTTACTTTTATTAAATATTCTATGATCTGCTCTAGATCCTTTGTAAAACTCTGTTTCTTCGCAATCTCATTGATTTGATCCATTTTTACCTTGTATTCAACTTTGCACTTTGAGCAAATTGTTCTAATCAGTCTTTGAGCCAGTACCATTTTGGCAGTAGCCCCAAGTAGGAATGGCTCAACTCCCATCTCAGCCATACGTGGCAGAGTAGAAGCCGCATCATTTGTATGAAGTGTTGCAAGCACCAAGTGACCTGTTAAGGCTGCATTCACCGCAATATCAGCTGTTTCCTCATCACGAATTTCCCCGACCATTATGATGTCTGGATCCTGACGAAGTAGTGACCTTAGTCCTGCTGCGAATGTTAAATGTGCTTTGTTATTTACCTGAATCTGGTTAACTCCCTCTAATCTGTACTCGATCGGATCCTCAATAGTTGAGATGTTTACCTCTGGAGAATTAAGAAGTTTAAGTATCGAATATAGAGTTGTTGTTTTTCCTGAACCTGTTGGTCCAGTAACAAGAAGTATTCCGTTAGTTTTTAGTATATCCCGCTTCACTATGTCTAAATTCTTGGCACTGTATCCAAGTGACTCAAGATCTAACTCCTGATTTGTTGAAGTTAAAAGACGCATTACAGTCTTTTCTCCGTCATATGTAGGAAGTATTGAAACACGAAGTGTTATCTCGTTATTTTCAAGTTCAATCTTGAAGCGTCCATCTTGAGCAGCACGATGTTCATCTGTTCTTAAGCTTGCAAGTACTTTTACACGTGTAGTTAAAAGATCAATTACTGCGATCGGCAACTCCGCAATTGTTTGCAGCATTCCATCTACACGGTATCTAACTATTACAAACTCCTTATGTGGCTCAATATGAATATCCGATGCATTATTTTGAAATGCAAATAGGATGATTGTATCTAATATTTTTGCAGCATCTTTGAGTGACTCTATTTTCGTAGGATCCTCAAGTGCTCCTTTTAAAAGTTTATTAAACTTCTCGTTCACATCTTTGTTGTAGGCTTTAAGTGAAGCCTTGATATCTTTTTCTGTTGCGTAATGAGCAGATATTGTTAGTCCCGTTTTCTTTTCTAATGCACCAAGTAATTCAAAATTCTGAGGGTCGTTTGTGGCAACTTTCAACTCCATTGCATTCTTTTCGAATGGAATGACAAGCTGGTGAGATGCAAGTGCGTATGGCACTACATGTAGAAGTGGTTCTGGGATAACCTTATCTGATACCTTAACAAAAGGGCTTTCATACATTTCGGCAATAACAGCTCCAAGTTTTTCATCAGGAATAATCTCTCTTTCGAAAAGAGCTTGCTCAAGGGTTATATTCTGCGTTTTTGCGTGATCAACAAGGCTTTTCAGGGTTTTCTCCTTAACTATCCCCTTTTCTACAAGAGCCTTTGCTAGTATTGCTTGATCTATGGCCATGCGTTTTTGTTTTTATATTTCCTAATATTATACCATTAAAATGGCTTAAATAAAAGGGTTAAAGGGGTGTTCTAGGTTAGTATTGACTTTGCTTGATTTTGATATACTATACTAGTGTACTATTAAGCTAGAACGCTATGGTTAATGCCAAATATTTAAAGGAATTGAGCGAAAGGATGGTCTCAATAAAGGAGCCAAAACTAATGGAATCCTTTCTAAAGACAATTCTGACTCCTAAGGAGCTTGATGAAGTGGTTACTAGACTGCAGATTCTCAAGATGCTCAAGGATGGTGTTCCACAGAGAAAAATCGCCTCTGATTTGGGTGTAAGCATTGGAACAATAAGCCGTGGTTCTAGGGAGATACAGTACGGAGATCAAAAAATTGCTAATTTTATTGGATGATGATGAATATTGCTTCGAAAATGTGGTGGTGGAATGAAGACCTGATGTAGGGACGTTTTTTCTTATCTGAAAGAGCTTCTCGGCATCGGGAAGTTCTTTTTTTGTTATTTAATATTAATTTAAAATGAAATTCTGTAAGGAAAGTATGAAAATTGGAGGTAACTGTGCAGTCGAAACGTATCAAAAGGTGCGTGGAGAACGTGGATTTCTGTTCGAATCTAAGGACATTTCTCATATATATGGGAGGTTAAGCTTGATTGGAGTAGACCCGGTGCTGGAAATTAGGGGAAAAGGAGACTCGTTCGAAATTTTGCCTTTAAATAAACGTGCGGCAGGGTTTATGGAAGAGCTATCAGATGAAGATATGTCAAATTTTGATGAATTCGAGAGGGATGATGATGGCATTCGTGGAAAGATTATTAAAGGGTATGAACAGTTCGAAGAGGGGGAGCGTTCGAAGCAGAAAAACATCTCGCAGGTGATCAGGCTGTTTTTGGAGAAATTCAAGGTAGAGGGACGCGAGTTTGTTGGCTTGTACGGTGCGTTTTCCTATGATTTCGTGAAGTTATTTGAGAATATTCCAAATTTGCTGCCGGAAGATGATGTTTATGACTTCCGACTAATGATTTATGACACCTTTATTTTCTTTGATCATTTGAAGGAGATAAAGGAAGTTATTGCCTATAGGGAAAGCGCTGAAGAGGCGCTAGAGGTGTGTGAAGAACTCAAAGAAAAAGTAGAAAGTGAGGTGATTTCAGATGTGGAATTTGCTGTTGAGGATGACAAGTTTGATTTGGAGCAGGCAGAGTTTGAAAAGCTCGTTGAAAATGCCCGAGATTTGGCTGTACGAGGCGAATTGTTTGAAGTTGTCTACTCAAATAGGCTGAGGGCTAAATTTAAGGGTGATACCTTTGCTCTGTATAAGAAATATGCAGATATTAATCCATCCCCTTATCTTTATTACTTTAATTTTGGTGATGAGCAGCTAATTGGTGCTTCACCGGAGATGATGGTGAGGTGTGAGCATGGAGAAGTTCATATGCGTCCGATTTCTGGAACTGCTCGGAGAGGTGAGGATCCAATTGAGGATCATGAGAACATGCTTACGTTGCTTCGGTCAGAAAAGGAGCGGGCCGAGTTGGATATGTTGATCGATTTAGGAAGGAATGATTTGGCTAGGATTTGTGAACCAGGAATTGAGATTAGTGATTATAGATTTGTGGAGAAGTATTCCAAGGTGATGCACACTGTGGCGCATTTAACTGGAAAGCTGCGTAAGGAATTTACTGCGTTTGATTCTTTGATTGCTTGTTTGAATGCGGGAACTTTGACTGGGGCTCCAAAGGTTGCTGCTATGACTGAGATTGAAAAGAATGAGAAGAGTAGACGTGGATACTATGGAGGAACTATTGGGTATCTGACTTTTAATGGAGATATGGATACGGGAATTATTATTAGGACTGCGCATATAAAGGGCAATGATATGAGCTTTCAGGTTGGAGCTACTTTGCTCTATGACTCAAAACCTGAGGCCGAGTATCAGGAGACTCTAAATAAGGCGCGTGCATTTTTAACCACTATTGCATCATGAAAAAAATATTCTTACTCGACAATTTTGATTCGTTTACATTTAACCTGGTGGATTATTTCAGAAAGCTTGAATGTGAAGTTTTTGTTTATCGGAATGATGTAGACGTAGACAAGGTTGCGGAAATTGATCCGGATTTGATTGTCTTCTCACCTGGGCCATCGGTGCCTGAGAAGGCTGGAAATATGATGAAGATTATAGAGAAGTATCATAAGGACTATCCTATGTTTGGTGTTTGTTTAGGGCACGAGGCTTTTATCGAGTTCTTTGGAGGTAGTTTAAAATTTGTGCCGCCGGTGCATGGGAAGAGCAGTGCAATTGCTCATGATGGAAAGACTATCTTCGAGGGAGTGCAGAAAGATTTTATGGCAGGAAGGTATCACTCGCTTTGTGCTGACAGTGTGCCTGAGTGTTTTGAGGTGACTGCTGAGCACGATGATTTGGTTATGGCGATTCGGCATAAGGAGTTGCCAATAGAGGGTGTGCAGTTTCATCCGGAGTCGGTCCTTTCGATGAAGGGAGGGAACGGGTTCAAAATGATTGAAAACATAGTTAATAACCAATTTTGTAATGTCTAAAGACGATATTTTATTTTTCTTGGGAGAAGTTGTTGGAGGTAAGGTTCCCGAAGAAGAAAAGGCTAAGTTCTTGAAAAATTTTACGCTGGATAAGGTTAAGGCTGAGGATGTAGCAGTGTTCGCTGAGTTCATGGAGGCAAAGATGCCTCACAAATTGAATATGCCTGGAGCGATTGATATCTGTGGAACAGGTGGAAGTGGTCTTGAGCGAATCAACACATCTACTATTGCAACTTTTATTCTTGCGGAGCTGGGAGTGCCAATGGCAAAGCATGGAAACAAGGCTGCTAGTGGGCGATTCGGGAGTTTTGATTTACTGGAAGAGTTGGGACTTGATATTGATAAGAGTGCAGAGGAATTGGAGAAGATTTTTGATAAGAAGGGGCTGGCATTTATCTATGCGAGAAAGTTTCATCCTGTTATGAAGCATTTTGCTTCAGTCAGGAAGGCGGTGGGTGAGCCTACGATCTTTAATATCCTTGGTCCCCTACTAAATCCTGCTAATCCTCAAAAGCAAATCATCGGAACGTCTTTCAAAGACCAGATGCGCATGATTGCAGAGGCTTGCAAGTTGATGGGCAAGGAGCATGTGATGGTTGTGAGAGGAAATGATGGGCTAGATGAGGTTACTATGACTGGTCTTACAAAAGTTGTGGAGATGAAGGATGGAAATATCTCAGAATACTCAATTACGCCTGAAGATTTTGGTGTTGAGGAGTGTGAGTTTGAAAAAATTGCTGGTGGAGACAGTGCAAAAAATATTCGAGTAGCAAAGAAAATTTTAAGTGGAGAAGGGTTTACCGAAAGAGCCGACTTAGTTTATATCAACTGCGCGTTGGCTCTTAAATTATCTGGAAAAGTTGATGACTTAAAGGAAGGTTATCGGCTTGCTAAAAACACTGATGGCATTTCAAAGTTAGAGGCTTACAAGGGTAATATTCTGAATGAGATTGTAGCTAGCAAAAGCTTGAAGCAGTCTAACAGAAGCTTTTTTGATGCTTTGTCTAAGGATGGAATATCTGTGATTGCTGAAATAAAGAAGGCTTCACCGAGTGAGGGACAGATTTTTGAGGGAGACTTTGATGCGGGGAAAATTGCAAAGAATTATGAGGAACACAATGCGAGTGCTATCTCTGTTTTGACTGATGAAAAATATTTTCAGGGACAGTTGCAGTTTATGAAGGATGCACGTGCAGCTACAGCTACCACTCCTATTCTTTGTAAAGACTTCATTACTCAGGAATATCAAATTCATCAGGCGAGGGAGTTTGGAGCTGATGCAATTCTGTTGATTGCAGCGTTACTTGATAGAGGAAAGTTGCAGAGATTTATAAACATTGCGGACTCACTTGGAATGGACTGTCTGGTTGAGATTCACAATGAGGAGGAGCTCTTAAGCGTGCTTACAACTGATGCCAAAATCATTGGAATTAATAACAGAAACCTTAAGGACTTTACTGTGAACCTAGAAACAACAAATCGCCTATCAAAGATGGTCCCGTCTGGACGCCTGGTGGTATCTGAGAGCGGCATAAAGGACAAGTCTGACGTGGAAGCATTAACCGGGAGGGTTGATGCCATCCTGGTTGGAACGACGCTTATGAGGGCTAAAAACTTAACCAACAAATTAAATGAAATCACTTAAAAAATATCTAATCAACAAGGGAGGTCACTTTGGGATTTATGGAGGAAGGTATGTCCCAGAAATGCTAATTCCTATCATGGAAGAGATGGAGGAAGCGTTTTATGAGGCTATCAAGGATAAGGAATTTTTGAAGGAGTTGGATGACCTTTATAAGAATTATTCTGGACGCCCTACTCCCCTGTATTTTTGTGAGAATTTGACGAAGCAGCTTGGAGGAGCAAAGATTTATTTAAAGAATGAGGGACTCAATCACACTGGAGCTCATAAGATTAATCACTGTTTGGGACAGGCGCTCTTGGCTAAGAAAATGGGCAAGAAACGTTTAATAGCAGAGACGGGCGCTGGCCAGCATGGGCTGGCAACTGCGACTGTGGCTGCAAGATTTGGACTGGAGTGCACCGTTTATATGGGAAAGAGAGATTACATGCGCCAACGTCCTAATGTTTTCTTTATGGAACAACTTGGTGCGACTGTTATTCCTGTGGAGGAGGGTGGTCAGATACTCCGAGATGCAATTAATGCTGCACTCAAGGATCTGATTTCTAACCCGGAAGATACTCACTATCTTCTTGGGACTGTTTGTGGACCTCACCCCTACCCTGCCATGAACACTTATTTCCAAAAGGTCGTGGGCGAGGAGGTTAAGAAGCAATTACCTGTAAAACCTGATTATCTTGTTGCATGTACTGGTGGTGGAAGTAATGCGATGGGACTTTTTTATGACTTTTTTGATGATAAATCTATCAAGATGATTGGTGTAGAGGCTGGAGGGAAAGGAATTAAAGAGAATAAGAAGAAGGCACAGCACGCTGCACGTTTCGAAACTGGCTCTGTAGGAGTAGTGGAAGGATTTAAGTCTTATTTCCTTCAGGATGAAGACGGACAGATCAAAGAAACTCATAGCATATCGGCTGGACTAGACTACAGCGGCATTGGACCACAGCTTGCCTACTTGAAAGACATGAAGCGAATCCAATTCACCTATGCAACGGACGTCAAAGTTCTTGAAGCATACAAGGTCCTAGCAAAAACCGAGGGAATTATTGGTGCGATGGAGTCGTGTCATGCTGTCGCTGAGGTTATCAAGCTTGCTCCTACTCTTCCAAAGTCCAAAACCATCGTCTTGAACCTATCTGGTCGTGGCGATAAAGATATTTTCATAGTCACAAAGAAGCTTAAGGACAAAAAATTCCAAGAATTCTTGACCCAACACGTACATGAAAAATAGAATAATGACCCACATAGTCGCTGGCTATCCAAACATGAAAGAATGTGAAGAGCGAGCCATCCAGTTCGCCCGTTCCGGCATCGAATTTGTGGAAATCCAGATACCTTTCTCAGATCCTGTCGCCGACGGCCCTGTAATAATGAAGGCCTGCGAACACTCTCTCAAAGCTGGCACAAAAACCAAGGACTGTTTCAACCTAATGAAGAGACTCAGCAAGAGATTTAAGGAAGAAAAACTAGAAACGAAGCTATTATTCATGACTTATTTCAACATCTCGCACAAGTACGGTCTCAAAAAGTTTTGTAAGGACGCAAAACAGGTTGGAGCGTATGGACTTATTATCCCTGACATCCCGATTGATGAAGAATCTCATGAAGGTTACTTAAAAGAATGTAAGGCTAATGACTTGAATCCTATCCAGGTTATTTCCCCTATAACTCCTGATGAAAGGTTGAATAAGATAGGCAAGGTAGCGAAGGGATTTGTATATTGCGTATCGCGCTATGGCACAACTGGAGCCAAGAGTGACCTTAACCCTAAATTAAAGACTTACTTAGGCAAGGTTAGGAAGTATATTGATTTGCCTTTGGCCGTAGGATTTGGAATCTCAAACCGCGCTCAAATAAACGCCGTCCACAAACATGCAGAGATAGCGGTTATTGGGAGTGCGTTGATTGAATCATCTTCCCAACAATCTATCAATCTTTTTTCTGTGGGTTTCGATGTCGAAGAGGACTTTTGAGATTGTGGTGTCTTTGACTTGGACTTCGAGGGTTAGGCGTTCTGGTGATTCTGTAGTTGTTAGTGTGTTCATTGGTTGGCCTCCTCCGTCGCGAAGGACGAGATCAAAGTTGATAGCATCTCTGGTCTCTACTCTTATAATGCCTGTTGTTTTTGGGTTGCCAGGCCTACCATTTCTGCGAGCGTATGTTCTACGAGATCCATTTTCATCAAAAGGTTCAAATACCTGCGCTATCTGCTCTGCTGTTACGAGTGTGCCTTCCCATACTG
>JABJOK010000105.1 GCA_018664365.1 Candidatus Peregrinibacteria bacterium
CAAAAGTCGAGCTTTAGTAATAAGGTTCTCTTGGACAAAGAGGGCGAGGTTATTATTTATTCTAAGGGCTTCAGGCTTAAAGGGAAGGGTGCTTCTGACAAGGGAGAGCTCATAAATTTTTCTGAAATAAAGGAATTTTACTATCGTGATCAGAAAATCTTCTTTATTACTTTTTCTAAGGAGAAGTATGTTTTACGTGATGCTGTAACTCTTTTTGATCAACTTCTGATTGATATTTATAAGGCAAGAAATGAATTTTTGATAGATGCCCTATTTATGAAGAGAGGGAAGCTTAAGGCTGAGTATGAATGTGATTTTGATAGAGTAAGTAAGTTTGGAAAGCCAATAAGCAAAGGAGAAGGGACTGTGAAGTTATTTGAAAAGAGCATGGTTGTTGTCCCAAGGACTCAAGATGCTTTTTATGTGCATTATGATTTTGTGAATTTTCATGAGTTTGATGAGGATTATGAGTATAACCTTAAAATAGCTATGGATGATGGACAAACAATCTTCCTTTCTAGGTTTGGAAATGATTTCGAGTTTTTCCAGGAGAAGGTTAATGAACTCCTTGGAGGAATGTATGAAACTCTAGTAAATGGCGTGCTTAAAGAGTCTTTCCCTTATTTTCATGCAGGTACACTTCTTAAGATGGCCTATAAGATGAAAGGTGGTAAGGGTGTTCATAAGAAGGATCTAATGAAGATTGATCCTGAGCTAGCAAAGCTAGTTGATGAATTTGTTTTTGATAATGAGGATTTCAAGGAAAAAATACAGCTTCTGGCTGATGAGGTTGATGATTATGGAATCTATTATGGAATCGCAAAGGATCCAGCGGTTGAAACAAGCTTTATTAAATGGGTTATGTTCACAATCCCTTCTAAAAATATTGTCTCTTTTACTATTCTACCTAGATGGAAAAAAGAGGGAGAAGGAGAGATTGAAGAAAAATTTGATCATGACACCTACTTCTTCAGAATAATTATGGAGAAAGGCAATCCTGCTGATAAAGTTGAGGATAAAATCCGTGAAATCGATCAGTCTCTGGTAATTCTAGATTTTGCAAAGGACGCCTGCTACAAGGACAAGCGTGACCTTAGGCATTCACCTTACCAATATGCTATTAGAAAACTTCCTTTCCTTAGAATTCTCCGCAAATCTTATGTTGGCAAAGCTGCTTCAAAGGATGTTAAGCAATGGAAGGATCAGGTTCAGACCGTATTCAAAAATGCAGCATTGAAATAATTTTGGGACTTGAGTAGAATATCTGCACCTACCCCTAACTTATTAAATATGGCTGCAGCACATTTCACAGACGCTAACTTCGAAGAAGAGGTTCTTAAGTCTGAACTGCCTGTTCTAGTCGACTTCTATGCTGAATGGTGTGGACCATGCAAGATGATGGCTCCTGTTATTGATGAGATCGCTGGTGAGTACGAAGGAAAATGGAAAATCGGAAAATGTAATGTTGACGATGCTCCAGAGATGGCTCAAAAGTATGGAGTCCAAAGTATTCCAACTCTCCTTTTCATTAAGGATGGAGAAGTTGTAGACAAGAAAATGGGTGTTCAGAGTAAAGATGCTCTATCAGAGATTCTTGGATAAAGCCTTTGCTTCTTTGAAGGCGAGTGCATCGACTCGATTGTTGTGCTCGTTTTCGGCATGTGCCTTTACCCAAATCCAATCGATATCAAGCCAGGCTCTAACTCTGTCTATATCGGCCCAAAGATCTGTATTCGCTTTCTTTTTCCATCCCTGATTAAGGGTCTGGATTACAAGGTTTGAATCGCTATGAATAAGTATTTTATGAGACTGGGCATCTTCACTTGATAGCCCTGATTCATCATTTATCCATTCCAACGCTTTAATTATCGCCATCATCTCCATACGATTGTTTGTTGTGTCTTCTTCGCTTCCGCTAAGCTCTATTTCTTTACCATCAATAAATATAACTGCTCCCCACCCTCCAGGGCCAGGATTTCCAATACAACTTCCGTCTGTGTAGATTTCTATTTTCTTATTTTGCATGTCTCAAATTTTAGCATATTATTCTGGTATGAAAATTAAAATAATTCAGATTGGAAAAAATGGAAAGCTTGCAAGCGTTCTTATTGATGAATATGTAAAACGCATTAAACCCTATGCAAGTGTCGAGATCGTTACCTTAAAGGAAATACCATCCTCAAAAACATTCTCAGAAAGGAGGTGTATCGATGATGAGGGAAAAGAAATCCTAAATGCTCTACGGGATGATGAATATATTGTTGTATTAGATGAAAAAGGTCAGCAATTTAGATCTGTCGAATTTGCTGAATTCCTAAGAGAGAATAAGGATATTGGCAGAACTGTTACATTTGTGATTGGCGGTCCATA
>JABJOK010000060.1 GCA_018664365.1 Candidatus Peregrinibacteria bacterium
GCTAGTGCGTGGTTTACTAGATTGCTTTTTTGTTTTTTGTTTTTAATTTTAGGAGAGGAGATGATCCTAAAATAAATTAATTCTTTTTTTTCATTTATTGTTATTTGAAATTGTTGATCCTTTTTGAAGAGGGCTTTAATGAGCGATGTTGAAAAGTTTTTAGAGAAATATATTTTAAGATTGTTGAAGTAGAAATGATTCTTTTGTGGAGGATCCGTTATGCGGCCTGTTAATTTTCGAAACGTAGGATTTTGTGTGTTTTTTGATGGCGTTGTCCAAATCCATTCTGAGGAGTTATTTATAAGCGCTTTTGTGTAGCTTTTTGATTCAATAACATTTGGGTAGGTTACTGAATCTATAGTTTGATTTTGATTATTTGTTAGGAGGAGGGTGTTTTTAGAATTCTTGAGAGGGATGTTGTCAATTATTGCGTAGGTGTGTGGCGAGATTTTTCCATTAGGCAGGTCTTTGTTGTTTATCTTGTATTCTTTTATATCTATTTCAATAGAAGTGTTGTTATAAATTTCTATCCATTCGTTGTTTTTATCAGGGCCTTCAGGATTGGGAAATACTTCTGTTATTTCTATATTGCTTGCAAAAGCGGATGGGGAGGCGAATATAATTAGTGCTGATATCAATGCTATTTTTTTCATAGGTAAAGCTTTTCATAGATTCATTAAGAAAACTTAAAATAATTCTAATTTTTTTTGACTTTTCATGGCATTCAAGTAAACTTGGGGCGGTCAGAAAATTAAGAAAAAATGAGCTTTGGCTCGAGTTAGAATGATTGGATCCAAGTATATAAAAACGTTATAAATAAGCTAAAAACTGATAATTGCGATAAATAAAAAAAGGGAGTAGTTAAAATGTTCTCATAAAGAGATTTTAGGTTGTGGCGTTAAGAGAAAATTTGGTTTTCAAAATCGTGCTCGAAGCTAAGGCGGATTACTAACCCGTTAGCTTTATGTGGATTTCATTAATTGTCGCTGTAATAGGAATTGCAGCCGGTAGCACTGGAGGCTACTACTACAGGAAAAAACAGATTGAGGAGAAAAACAAAGACTTGGTAGAGAAGGCAGAGAAAATTTTAACTGATGCCAAAGGTAAGTCTAAGGAGGTTTTGTATGAGGCTCGTAATGAGGCTTTTAAAATGCAGGACGAGGTAAAAAAGGAAGAGCGGAAAAGGCAAAAACAGCTTGATGAATCTGAAGAGCGCCTTATGAAAAAGGAGCGTGCTTTAGATAATAAAAATGAGGAGGCTGATAAGCTAAAATCTGATCTTGATAAGAAGGTTTCTTCAATAAAAGATCTTCGCGACGAGGTTCAGAGCATTTATAAGATGCAGGCTCATGAACTTGAGAAGATTGCAGGTATGTCAAAAGAGGAGGCTAAAGAGGTTCTTTTAAAGAAGGTGGAAGAAGACTCTAAAGAAGATATCGTTGCTCAGATTAATAAGGCTGAAGCAGACTTGAAGGAGCAGGCACAGGAGAGAGCTAAGTGGATAATTGCTGATGCTATTGCACGTTGTGCTTCTGAAACGACCGCAGAATCAACTGCGACGATTGTGAATCTTCCAAATGATGAGATGAAGGGAAGGATTATTGGTCGTGAGGGGCGTAACATTAATACTTTTGAGCAAATTACTGGTGTTGATGTAATTGTGGATGATACTCCGGGATCAATTGTCATCTCTGGGTTTGACCTAGTTCGTCGTTATATAGCAAAGGTTGCTTTGGAAAGACTGATTGAAGATGGTCGTATTCACCCTGCGCGTATTGAAGAGACTGTAGTAAAGATTAAGGATGAGGTTAATGACCTTATTAAAGAATTGGGTGAAAAGGCTGTCCTCGAAACTGGAGTTACTGGTCTTCATCCAAATCTAATCAAGATTATTGGAAGACTTAAATTTAGAGTTACTCATGGACAGAATGCTCTTAAGCACTCAATGGAGGTTTCTTATCTGGCGGCGGGACTTGCTGCTGAACTTGGAGCTGATGTTGGTGTGTGTCAGAGAGCAGGTCTTCTACATGATATTGGAAAGGCCGTAGACCATGAGATTCCAGGTCATCATGCGAAGATTGGTGCTGATATCGCTAAGAAATTTGGACTTTCTGAAGAGGTAGTTCATGCGATTGAGGCTCATCACGGTGATCCAGAGCCAAAGAGTTTAGAGGCTCAACTTGTTATGGCGGCAAATATGATCTCGAATTCTAGGCCAGGTGCAAATAAGGAGAATTTGGATGCCTATGTAAGAAGATTAGCTGAGCTTGAGAGTATTTGTAACAATCTTGAGGGAGTTAAGAAGTCTTATGCTATTCAGGCTGGTACTGAGGTACGTGTCTTTGTTGACCCTGAGAAGTTGGATGATCTTGAATCAGTAAAACTTTCACATGGTATTGCAAGGAAGATTGAAACAGACCTACAGCATCCAGGACCGGTAAAGGTGCATGTAATACGCGAAACAAGAGCAGAAGACTACGCTCAATAAGATCTGAGAAAAACTTGACGACTTGAATTAGCACTCTATAATACGGGGTGCTAATTTTAATAATTTAACCTGATTAATATGGCGAAAGTAATTCCAACTGGGGACAATATTGTTGTTGAACCAGTTACTGAAGAAGTTAGTGCTTCAGGGATAATAATTCCAGACACAGCATCAAAAGAAAAACCTATGAAGGGGAAGGTTGTTGCTGTTGGACCTGGGAAACTAATGGATGATGGTAAAAGAAAGGAAATGGAGGTAGAAGAAGGAGATACTGTTCTATTTTCAAAGTATGGACCTACAGAGGTAAAGGTAGAGGGGAAGGAGGTGCTAATTCTTTCTGCATCTGATGTTTACGCTAAATTGGCGTAATTATTTTATTAAAAATTAACTTAAATTAATCATGGCTAAACAATTACAGTTCGGCGACGAGGCTCGCCAAAAACTACTTGCTGGTATTGAAAAACTTGCTAAGGCGGTAAAAATCACACTTGGTCCTAAGGGGCGAAATACTATCCTGGAGAAGAAGTATGGTGCGCCACTTATTACTAATGATGGTGTGACTATTGCTAGAGAGATTGAGCTTCCTGATGTTTATGAAAACATGGGTGCTCAAATGGTAAAAGAAGTAGCAACTAAGACAAATGACATTGCTGGAGATGGTACAACAACAGCAACTATCCTTGCTGAGGCTATTATAAAGGAAGGTCTTCGTAATCTAACTGCTGGTGCAAACCCAATGCATCTTAAAAAGGGAATTGAAAAGGCTGTTCGAAAAGTTGCAGAGATTTTGGCTGAAATGGCTGAAGAAGTAGGTGATAGTAAAGATAAGGTGGCTCAGGTTGCGACTATTTCTGCTCAAGATGAAGAGGTTGGAGCTTTGATTGCAGATATTATGGAGATGGTTGGTAATGATGGAGTGATTCAAGTTGAGGAATCTCAGACAATGGGGCTTGAAAAGGAGGTTGTAGAGGGAATGCAGTTTGATAACGGTTATGTTTCTCCATATTTCGTAACAGATCCAGCAAGAATGGAGGCTGTTTTCGATGATGCTAAAATTCTTATTACTGACAAGAAGGTTAGTTCAGTTCAAGACCTACTTCCTGTACTTGAAAAAGTTGCTCAGACTGGAAAAAAGGAATTGGTAATTATTGCTGAGGATATTGATGGTGAAGCACTTGCGACACTTGTTCTTAATAAGCTTAGAGGGATATTTAGTGTTCTTGCGGTTAAGGCTCCTGCATTTGGAGATCGTCGTAAGGAGATGCTTAAGGATATCGCTGTATTAACTGGTGGTACAGTTATTAGTGATGAGATTGGTCTTTCTCTTGAAAACGCTGAGCTTGCTCATTTAGGTGAGGCAAGAAAGGTTGTTGCAGATAAGGACACCACTATTATCATTGAAGGAAAGGGGCAGAAGAATGAGATAGATTCTCGTGTTGATGAGCTTAAGGTTGTTCTTTCTAAAACTACTTCTGATTTTGATAAGGAGAAGCTTATGGAGAGACTGGCAAAGCTTGGTGGGGGAGTTGGAATCATCAAGGTTGGTGCTGCTACAGAGGTTGAATTGAAGGAGAAGAAGCTTCGTATAGAAGATGCTCTTAATGCGACGCGTGCTGCTGTAGAAGAGGGAATTGAGCCAGGTGGGGGAGTTGCCTTGCTTGGAGCAATAGAAGCTCTTGAAAAATTAAAAGGTAATGATGCAGATGAAGATACTGGAATTGCAATTATTAAAAACATTCTTTCAGCACCTCTGCTTCAAATTGCTGCAAATGCAGGTAAGGATGGAGCGGTTGTAGTTGATAAAGTTTTAAATTCAAAAGAGGGATTTGGTTATGATGCAGACAAGGATGAGTACGTTGATATGGTTGCATCAGGAATAATTGATCCTAAGATGGTTGTTAGAAGTGCAATTGAAAACGCTGCAAGTGTTGCGGCTATCTTTCTTACGATGGAGGGGGCAGTTGCTGATATTCCTGAGCCAAAAAGCGCTTGTAGCCATGATGCTGCTGGTGCAGCCGGAGCTATGGGAGGAATGCCAGGAATGATGTAAGGATTTCTTTTCTAAAAAATAAAGATATGCTACTCTCTTACCTAAGAAAGTAGCATATTTTTTTATCTCATTTCGTATGCTGAGTGATGGCACAATCGACCTTAGAAAGAAGGATGAATCTGATGATGAACCAGAATTTAAAATTGGTAAAAAGAGTGAAGATAGAGTTATTGATCACAAAATATTAGGAAGGCTTAATCCAATTACTCCGGAAGAAGCGGCGAATGAAGTGGCGAGGCCTCACAATAAGGTGAAGGTTAAGTTCGATAAGTTCGTTAGCCTAGTGGCAACACATGCGTACGAGGAGATTTTTGAGGAGCATGCAGATGAAGAAATTATTATTAGTACTGATTTATTAACCGACCTTGCAAATTCTCATGAAGAAGGTAATGACAAAAAAGGACCGTTAACATTTATGTTTGGAATTTTATTGGGAGTAGCGGTTATGTGGATTTTATATAAATATGTTTTAAGTTAAATTTATGGCTAAGACAAAACTGAAGTACAAGAGAGTTTTATTAAAACTGTCTGGAGAGGTGTTTGGAGGAGAAGATGGTGCAGGAATTGATGGAAAGGTTGTTCGTGGTATTGGAAAACAGGTTATGGAGCTTCAAAAGATGGGGTGCGAGGTAGGAATTGTTATTGGTGGTGGTAA
>JABJOK010000052.1 GCA_018664365.1 Candidatus Peregrinibacteria bacterium
AAGCAAAGAGTGATAGTAATAGAGAAAGGAAAAATAAAAAGTGACAAACAAAACGCAATTTACGATTAACCAAATATATTATGGCAACATATGCAGACTCGGGAGTAGATATTGAGAAAGGAGACGCAGCTTCGAAGGTAGCATACGATAACGCAAAAAAAACTTTCGCTAGTCGAAAAGGAATGATAGGAGAACCACTTCAAGATGATGGTGGATTCACAGGAGCTTTGGACATGGGCGACTTCCTTTTGGTCCAAAACGATGATGGAGTCGGAACAAAGATAGAAGTGGCAGAACGAATCGGAAAATTTGATACAATGGGATATGACTTGGTCGCAATGGTTGCAGATGATGCAGCATGTATTGGAGCAGAAACAATTTCTCTTTCAAATACACTTGATGTAAATAAAGTGGATGAGAAAAAGATAGAAGCACTAATGGGAGGACTTGAAAAAGCCTGCCTAGAACACAAAATTGTAGTTCCAGGGGGAGAGATCGCTGAACTTGGAGAAATGGTAAATGGATATGTTTGGAACTCAACAGCAATTGGAATCGTTGGAAAAGATAAGTTGATAAAAGGAGATAATATTAAAGAAGGAGACAAAATAATCGGACTAAAATCTGAGGGACTTCGCTCCAATGGATTTTCACTTGTTAGATACATTCTAAAAGAAGCATTCGGAGAAGACTGGTATCACGAAAAATATGATGACACTAAAAATTGGGGAGAAGCAGTACTGACTCCTTCAAAAATATACTCAAGCGCGATCCTGGAAATGCACGGGCGACACGGAGAAGAGGCAAAAGCTGAGCTTAAAGGAATCGTTCATGTCACTGGTGGAGGAATCCCTGGAAACATTACGCGTGTATTAAAGAAGTCTGGTCTTGGTGCAAAGCTAGACAATCTTCCAGAGCCACACGAGGTTATTAAAAAACTAATGGAACTTGGAAACGTTGCAAAAGATGAGGCCTACAAAACATGGAACATGGGAGTAGGAATGATTCTAATCTCAAACGACGTAGATAAGATCGAAGAGATCTGCAAATCTCATGGAATCGAGATGGACGTAATTGGAGAAGTCCAGGCCGGAGGAGTAGAGATGTAGTAGCGCCATAAACATATAACCACCCTTCGATACCTACCTGGTGAAGGTGTTTGACGAATTTTAAATTAGAATTATGAATCGACGACGTCGTCACTACTTGCAGCCTTTTAAAAATCTGCCGGAGTAATACTTCTTAAAAGATTTTAGAGAAATTTTAAGTTTGTGTGTTAGTGCTTATCGGTAATTAACCGAAAGACATGAGCACAGAATATAAAATCATAAAACCAACCCAGCAAGAATATCCAAATATTCTCAAACAAATCCACAAGCCTCCTGCAAAGCTTTACTACAAGGGGCATTTAGATGTGCTCGATCTGACCTGCATAGCAATTGTAGGAACACGAAAGTACTCAGAGTACGGAGAATATGTAACAAGGAAAATTATTGAAGAACTCTCACTCTATAAGGTGGCAATTGTTTCTGGACTGGCAAAGGGGATAGACACCATTGCACACAAGACTTGTCTTGAAACGAACACGCCCACCATCGCCGTACTAGGGAGCGGAATAAACAATATTTATCCACAAGAAAATAAAAAATTAGCGGAGAAAATTCAGGAGAGCGGACTTACAATTTCAGAACATCCAGATTTAACGGCTCCAATAAAACATCACTTCCCGCAGAGAAATAGAGTTATAAGTGGTATTTCAATAGCAACGTTAGTAGTAGAAGCTCCAGAAAAATCAGGCGCCCTAATAACAGCACGATTCGCACTTGAACAAAATAGAGAGGTATTCACAACACCAGGAGATATAGACCGCATCAACTCAAAGGGCCCACTTAATCTCATTCAAAGGGGAGCAGCATTCCCAGTATCATCAGGACACGAGATCATAGAAACGCTTAGTCTGCAGCCATCTTTACCAAGTATATTCTCTCCAAAAAATAAAGAGAAAACCACTTCAGCGCTCACAGAAAATGAGGAACAAATATTATTAACTCTTTCAAAAACACGCGGACTCCTCATTGATCAGATATATAGTAAAATTGAACTTCCATTACAGCAGCTACTAACTACTATCTCACTTTTAGAAATAAAATCTTTAATAAAAATAAGGGATGGAAAGTACTTCCGAAAGTGTTAAAATCACACACAAGAAACAAAAAAGAAATAACCTCACCCTCTTGATAAGAAAAATCAGAACACATCACCAACACCCAGAGGGGAGAATGTTCTCATGGATGGTATTAATACTTGGATTCGGAATTGGGCTAATTTTGCCGATCTTTCCAAACTTTGTTAAGTCTATAGTCAATACTGATGAAGGGGTTAGTATGTTTTATGCTGTAATGGCAATCATCATGTTTATTAGTGCCATGAGCAGCACAATAATATTTAAAAAGGTAGAGCGAACAACAATTATAAAAGTCAGTTTCTTCTTAGCCGCGCTATCCTGGTTTTTGCTTATTTTTGCCACCAGAGTAACTGAATTAGCAGTGCTTAGAACGATAAGTGTATGGTTTAATTTATTTATATTAATGGCACTGTCGCTTTTTGTAAGGGATTTTGCGAAAAGCAAGGATCTAGGAGAGGAGGAGGGGATTTTTTATAGATTCCATAATATTGGATCGCTTCTGGGGCCGCTAATTGGAGGATTTGTAGCGGTTTACATGGGGTATGAAATGGTTTTCATATTGGCCTCATTCATAATGTTTATAGGACTATTCTATTTTTACCATAAGCATATTATTCAGAAGCACCCTGCGCTGGTAAATCAGAAAAAAACTTCTTCTAGCAAATTGCTAAGCAACATTAAGGAATTCCTAGTAGATGGTGAGCGAAGAAAAGCATATTTCGTTACTTTTGTAATGATGGTGCATGTAGGGTTTAAGAGATTATATATACCCTTGTATGTAGTTTACTCAGGATACGTTGAAAGCATGAGTGGACTAATATTGGCCCTATGTGTAGTCCCATTGATCTTCATGGAAGTAAAAGTAGGGGAATATGCAGATAAGCACGGAGTAAGGCTTCCAATCTCTGCTGGATTTTTAATTTTAGGAGTAACTTTTATAGCAGTTTTCTTAAGTCCATTCACCTTGTTGAATTTCTTTTTATTGATTATTGGAAATATAGGGGCAGCGCTTGTTGAGCCACTTCAGGAATATTATCTTTTCAAGCATTTACCAAAATCGAAAGAGGAGGATCTTTATGGAGTCTATATGACAGCCGATCCAATTGCCTACTTTGTGACACCACTAATAGGAGCAGCATTTTTAATTCTGCTACCATTTGAATTTATCTTCCTTGGATTTGGATTATTAACTATTGGAGCAGCAGCTATAAGCTGGACTACGATAAAACATTAGTAACACGATAGACCTCTTCAAGTGTAGTTAGGCCTTGGGCAACTTTCAAATACCCATCTTCTCGCATTGTTGTGATTCCTTCTTTACGTGCAGCTGCAATCAAATCTACAGAACTTTTGTTGTTTAGAATCAGTCTTTTCATTTCAGAACTAATAGTAATAACTTCATCAATAACAATTCGTCCAAGATATCCAGTATTGCTACACTTATCACAACCTACAATTTTTGGTATTTCAACTGGAACCTCAGTATCAATACCTGAGTTAACAGCCTTAAGATTATTTAGAACGGTTTCGAATTCTTTCTTTGCACTATCATTAATAGGCTCTTTCAGAGAACAACTTGGACAAACTTTTCGAACCAATCTCTGCGCCACGATAGTATTTAGTGATGGAGCTGCTACAAAGGCAGGTAGTCCCATATTAATTAAACGAGGAATAGCCTCAAGAGCACTATTTGTATGAAGAGTACTTAGTAGTACATGACCAGTTAATGATGCCTGAGCAGCTGTTTCAGCTGTTTTAAGGTCACGGATCTCACCAAGCATAACAATGTCTGGATCTTGCCTAAGAATTGATCTAAGTCCTCCTGAAAAGTCATATCCATCTTTTTCTGAGATCTGACTTTGAGTAACTCCGTCAATATAATACTCAACTGGATCTTCCAAGGTGATGACTTTATTTTCTGGAGAATTCATTAGTCCGAGCATTGAAAATAGAGTAGTTGATTTACCACTTCCAGTAGGTCCAGTAATCAAAATCATTCCCTGGGAAATATTGGCAGCCTTTTGAAGCTTAGTAAGAGCAAGTCCTTGGAACCCCAGCTCTTCTAAGGTAAGAACTTTTTTATCTGATGGTAAATACCTACATACAAAAGATTCTCCATTAGGAGTAGGAATTGACGAAACACGAACACCTACTTTATTTTCATTAAAATTGAAAAGATAACGACCATCCTGAGGAACTAAGGAAACATTTAGTCTCATCTTAGACTGATATTTAATTTGCTCAGAAATTTGGCTGTAAAGAGATGGTTTTAGATCAAAAACTTTATGTAGAACACCATCAATTCTCATTCGAACCGTGATATTAGATTCACTAGGTTCATAATGGAGGTCAGATGCCTTAGTCTTCATTGCTGCAACATCAAGAAGATTCAAAGCCTCTTGAGCTGTACTACCTTCTAATTGTTTTGGAAGTTCAGAAAGATCAGCAATTTCTTTTTCATATGTCTTTATAGTTTTCTGTTCAACCGTCTCTATGTTTTCAATCTTTTTGTACTGCTGTGCTGAGTCATAAATCTTTAATGCATCCTCCATTCCAGCTGATGATGCCATATTTATCTCAACCTTGTAGCCATGCTCTAGAAGAGCAGCAACTGCTGCTTTGGATTCTGGAGTATCAGGATTCTCAGTAGCAACTCTCAAGTTTTGACCAGATTTAAAGAAGACAACAGTCCTAGCACTTTTAGAAGTCTGCGCATCTAATATTTTAAGAAAATCCGGATTAAGAGGAGTTTTTGACAGATGAATATAAGGCAACTTCTTTTCCTTTGCGACGCGCATAGTAGCCTTTTCCTGAAAATCACGATTAATACTATCAACCTGTTTAACAGGATCGTTTGAAGCAGTTTGATTAGCAGGATTTAACGATTGTGTCTGAACAGCCTGAGGATTTGCAGAATCAGCAGCAGGTGCTGTTGCAGCTCCAGAATTTGCTGTTCCTCCTTGATCACTAGTTAATGAATTGTCAGCCATAAACACTTAGATACAATTTATCTAAGTATTATACCAAATAAATGGCTAAAATTAAAGGCTAAAGCTCAGTTTAAGCGACTTTCTTGATGGCAGCCACTATTTCCTTACCTCCATCCTCGTCTATTCCATCAACCTCGGTAAGATCCTTAGCAGAAAGCCCTTTTAGCTGCTCAACAAGTGTCAAATTAGCATCAGATAGCTTAGCAATAAGATCTTCACTTAGTTTAAGGTCTTCAATATTGGCAACTTCTTCCTTTTTCTCTGGTTTTGGCTCAGTACCTTCAAAGTCTCCAATATCAAGAATATCTATTTCCCAACCAGTTAGAATAGAAGCTAGCCTAACATTTTGTCCCTGCTTACCAATCGCAAGAGGTCTTTGATCAGGTTGAACAAATACTTTTGCACGTCTTTCCTTATCAAAAAGTTGAATAACTGTAGTTTTTGCAGGTGCAAGTGCAGTTTCAATATAGCTCTCCATTTTCTCAGACCACTCAATAATATCAATACGTTCTCCATTAAGCTCATCCATAATATTCTGAACACGTACTCCCTTCTGACCAACACATGATCCAATTGGATCAATCTTTTCATCGCTTGAGAAAACAGCAACTTTACACCTAACCCCAGGTTCACGAGCAATAGATTTAATCACAACAAGATTAGACTTAATCTCTGGTATTTCTAGCTCAAGAAGCTTCTTAACAAGGCTTGGATGTGTTCTTGAAATCATTAGCTGTGGGCCTTTCGTAGTTTTAATAACTTTATCAAGATAAAGCTTGATCCTTTGTCCTGAATAGTATTTTTCTCCAGGAATTTGTTGATCATAAGGAATGTTAGTAGTTGTCTTGTTATCAAGATTTACATAAACATTTGTTCCATCAACACGGTGAACAATTGCATTCAACAGTTCGTTCTCACGATCTTTAAATGTTTCATACATAACATCTCGTTCAGCATCCTGCACTTTTTGGATAATAACTTGCTTCGCAGCCTGTGCAGCAATACGACCATAGTTTGTAGGAGTAACATCAATCTTTACAGTATCTCCAACCTTTGCCTTCTTATTATATTTTTTAGCCTCTTTTTCATTGATCTCTAATTCTTCCTCTTCAACGTCTTCAACGACTTCTTTTAATTGATACACAGTAGCAACACCTGAATTTTGGTCTAATTCAACTGCTATCTCCTGATCTTTATTTCCATAATCTTTTCGATACGCTGCGCGTAGAGCAGCCTCAATTGTTTCAACTACACATTCTTTTGAAATATTCTTTTCGTCGCATAACTGATTAATAGCTGCAAGAAATTGTGATTGCATATAACTTATTGTTACTAAATAAAAATAGATCAGGATCTATATACGATCCTGACTACTAAAGCGATCATAACAGCTTTCTACTGCGCTGTAAATAGCATCTCTGTTAAATCCTCTAGAGTACAAAAACTGATACGCCTTAAGTCTTTGTTTTGGGTAATCATGAGCTCTCCAGCGCTGCATTTTCTTTGAGAGCAGATCAGTGGCTATCGATTGCTCATCAATATCCACCGATCTCAAACCATTATCTATAAGTTCTTTGTCTAATCCCTTCATACGTAGTTCGCGTTTAATTAAATTTAGCCCCCTTGGTCTTATTTTTGATCGTTCATTGGCATAATCAATAACGAACTGTTTATCATTCAAATACTTTAGTTCAATCAATCTTTTAATGACTATTTCAACTTCTCCATCCTCAATGCCCGCACGTTTTTTAGAATATTGAGTGAGCTTTTTATTCATCTCAAACTCTGTGTATCTTTTTCTGGATACAATATTAAATGCGTATCTGATTAATTTTTCATAACTTGTACTAGGCATTGTCAGGAAGTTTCTTAGCCAACTTCTCTACCTCAGCAGGGGTTCCATAGACTATCGTCTTAACATCCTTTGCCATCTTTTCTAGAGTCTTATGGTTTTCTCTAAGGAAGTTTTTACTATTTTCACGTCCCTGTCCAAGCTTGGTGTCTCCATAACTATAGAAGGCACCTGCCTTACGAGCGATATTGTACTTTGTTGCAAGATCCAGGAGGTCTCCTTCATAAGATATTCCCTTGTTGTACATAATATCGAACTCAGCAGTCTTAAATGGAGGTGCAATTTTGTTTTTAACAATTTTTACCCTAACTCTATTCCCGACTAGTTCTTTCTCAATAGCTGAAGTGTCTTCAATTTTACCAATTGCACGTATATCCATTCTTACAGAAGAATAAAATTTAAGAGCCTGTCCCCCAGTAGTAGTTTCAGGATTTCCAAACATTACTCCAATCTTCATTCGAAGCTGATTCAGGAAGATAACAGTTGTTTTAGACTTAGATACAACAGCAGTAAGCTTTCTAAGAGCTTGACTCATTAATCTAGCCTGAAGACCCATGTGAGCATCTCCCATATCTCCATCAATTTCAGCACGTGGAGTTAAAGCAGCTACCGAGTCTACTACCAATACATCTACCGCATTACTTCTAACCAAAGTCTCTACTATTTCAAGAGCCTGTTCACCACTATCTGGCTGCGAAAGAATAAGATTATCTACATCAACTCCAATTTTTCTTGCATATTCAGGATCAAGTGCATGCTCTGCATCAACAAATGCGCAAGTACCTCCGGCCTTTTGCGCTTGAGCTACCACATGGATACTAAGAGTTGTCTTACCTGAACTCTCAGGGCCATAGATCTCAACGATTCTTCCTCTTGGAACACCACCACCAAGAGCTATATCAAGAGATATTGAGCCAGTAGAAATAGTTTCGATAGGTACACGCCCACCGTCTCCCATCTTCATAATAGAACCCTTTCCAAAGTTCTTCTCAATCTGAGCCATCGCTAGCTCTATTGCTTTCTTCTTTTCGTTTTCTGCATTCATATTTATGAGGTTATTTTTTGAATGTGCCCCCAGTATAGGTGAGTGTATCCTCACCGTCAATGGGTTTTTCTAAAATCCCGTTAAACCCCAGAGGCAACGGACTTATAGCATGCAAACATTAAATAATTATTAAAAAAATCTAAAAAATTATTTCTTTTCCTCACCCTTTTTTTCCTCAGGCTTTGTCTCTGCTTTTTCATCCTTTTTTACATCTTTGTCATCAAGTCTAAAAAACGTATATATACTTTTCTTAGTTCCAAAAGCTACATTCTTTGTTCCACATTTCTTGCATTTATACACATATTTGTTGCCCACACGATGAGTTTCAGCAACTTCTTCACAGTCCTTACAATAAAAGATAATTGGATCTTCAACCTTTTCAGTTTTTTCTTTCTTTTCAGTCATTTGGCGTTATGTCATTAGTGTTATAAGCAGACTCAGTAAACTCTTCAATCGAATCTTGAACGGCACTTTTTACCTTATCAGATTCCTCATGAACGGCATGAGGACCATCATTCAAATCTTGCTGCATTCTTTCCTGCTTTTCAAGGTCAATTAGCGGATCAAGGTGTCCTTCATCCTCAAAGCTAACATCCTGCTTTTTAATTGCCATAACAGAACCAAGAAGAACAAGTCCGCTTCCAATGAAAGCAAACATCATCCCAATTCCAATAGTCTTGTCAATTACATTAACTCCAAATTTAGGATGGAAAAACACAGATAGCGACATCACCAGCATAAAAAGAGATAGGCCACTATTTAGGATATGAAAATAATCTTCCTTAAGAGGAAGTTTAGGAGTTGGCTTTTGAAGAAGCTTTGTTAGAACAACAGAAAAAGATCCTGCCGCAGCTAGAAGAACAATAAGCCCAGCAAGATAAAGCGGTCCAGATAGTCCGATATACATGTCCCCAGTATTAAATTTATCAAAATCTTTATACCAAGGAAGGAATGTCCCGAGAATTGCTAGAATAGAACCGAAAAATACAAATTTCTTACTTAGCGCAAGCTTCTTTAGCCTGTGTTTGAATGAGTTAGGCATAAGAATTAGGTTAGGTTATTTAAAGGATAACTCAAATATCTAGATTGTAAAGAGAGGAAATTTGTTATAATAAAATTATGAAAATCGCAATCGACATCAGAGCAGCAGCAGGGGAGAAAACCGGCAAAGGTTGGTACACATTCCTGATGGTGCATGAGCTTCTCAAAAACGACACAGAGAATGAGTATATTTTATATACCAGAAACCGTGTTCCAGGTTTTGAGCAATACAAAAATGCACAGGTAAAAGCAGTTAAATCCAAGAGCATACTTTGGCACCTCACGGTTGCATTTGATGTAAGTAAAGAGAATGTAGATATCTTTTGGGCGCCAACTAGCTATATTACGCCAAGTTTTATTTCAAAGAGAATCAGAACAGTAATTACAGTTCACGATCTTGTGGCATTTCTTTTTCCACAAAAACATAATTTTAAAGCCACTTTAATAGAGAAGAT
The DNA here is from genome assembly GCA_018664365.1 of Candidatus Peregrinibacteria bacterium. Classification (GTDB taxonomy): domain Bacteria; phylum Patescibacteriota; class Gracilibacteria; order UBA1369; family LOWO2-01-FULL-3; genus JABJOK01. The sequence goes on from JABJOK010000052.1 coordinate 9,566, forward strand.
TTGTCTCAAAAGAGCCGCGAAAAGAGCTTCGAAAATAATAACAGTATCAAGCAACACCGCGAGCGATCTTCAGGATAAATTTCAAACACCCTCAAAGAAGATTGAGGTTATTCCATGTGCTGGAAATGAAGCATATAAAAAGATCAATCACCAAGAGCTAACAGCATTCGCAAAGAAAACAAACCTTCCAAAGAAGTTTTTTCTTGCAGTGGGAACAATCGAACCACGCAAAAATTACAAGAAGCTAATAGAGGCCTTCTCAATAATTTCCGAACGTAATCCTGATTACAATCTGATAATTGTAGGGAAAAATGGATGGCAATTTGAGGAAGTCTATGAAGAAATTCAACAGAAATATCTTCAGAAGAAAGTTCACATTTTGGGATATCTCTCAGGAAAAAGCCTGGTTAATCTGTATAATCTGGCAGAGGCATTTGTTTTTCCATCTGTATATGAAGGATTCGGAATTCCCCCATTAGAAGCAATGATGTGTGGATGCCCGGTGGTAGCATCTTACAGCTCATCAATTCCAGAAGTTGTAGGAGACAGTGCGCTACTCATTGATCCAAAAAGTGCAGAATCAATAGCCAGTGCCATGTTAAAAATAATCAAAGACGAAGAACTAGCAGAAAAGCTCACAAATAAAGGACTACAACAAGCAAAAAAGTTCTCATGGGAAAAATCATCCAAAGAATTATTAAATATATTCAAATCCCTCTAACAAAAATAGTATGAGCCTATTATCATTCGGTGAATTCAAACAAAAACTTATTCTCGCACATAAAAGATTCCCGCTACCGATACTATTTGCACTGCTTTTCACAATAACAGCCATCTGGGGAACAGAGATGACAAGATGGGACGGAGGAATAAGGGAAATGGTATTCGGTGTGACGATCGCCACACTGCTTTTTTATCCACTCAGTGTAGGGGTAATCACGCTAATGGAGTCTAGGAAAATTCAGCCGCTAACAAGGGCCATTACTAATGCAGTTCTTATAATTCTCTTTGGTCTATCGTATTTCTTTTGGTTTAAAAGTTATGATGATTGGACCCAAATGCAATTTTTAATGACAGCGCTTTGGGGGCTTTCGTCAGTATTGTTTGTATTTGTAAGTCCATATCTTTGCAGAAAAAAAGATGTGGAAGATTTTTGGCAGTATGCAACTAAGGTTTTTGGAAGGATAATTTTAACAATGGGATTTTTCGCCCTAATGTATTTTGGAATAATTCTCTTAATTGCCTCAGTAGATTACCTTTTTGACCTTAGTATAAATGAAGAACTTTATCTTGATGTCTTCTTTATTTTATCAGGAATTGTTGGCCAACTATTCTTCTTGAGCGGAATCCCAAATAAATACGATAAGTTAGATAAAGAGTATCCAGCAGGCCTTAAATTCATCATTCAATACCTATTAGTTCCATTAATTATCGCCTATCTAATAGTTTTATATGCTTATGCAGGAAGCATAGTATTTACCTGGGAATGGCCGAAAGGCGGAGTGGCTATTTGGATTATATTGTTCTGTACTGGAGGAGTATTTACATATTTCTTTTCCCACTCACTTAAAGAAGTTTTCTACAAATACGTCGATGTTTTTAGAAAATATCTCTACTACTTAATAGTTCCGCTAACAGTTGTTCTCTTTTTTGCTGTAGGTATGAGAATAGCAGATTATGGAGTTACAGAATCACGTTACTACGGGATTATATTTGGAATTTGGCTATTCATCATTAGCGGATATTACATCTCAAGCGAAAAGAAAGATCTAAGATTTTTTCCTGTTACATTGATAATTGTAATGCTCTTAAGCTCATGTGGACCAGTCAGCGCTTTCAGTATTTCCAAAAATATCCAAACAAAACAACTAAAGGGGCTTTTAGAGGAGGACATGAAAGAAGCGACTTACGAGGATCAGTACAGAGCATCCGACATAATTGGATATCTTTTGAGGAACCATGGGCTAGAAAGCTTAGAACCATTAATTGGTGACCTCTCAGAATACGAAGAGATGACCATATGGGAAGCAGAGCAAGGAATACTATCTTCACTAGGAATAGAGCCAGATTACACCTACGAAACATATTATGAGACCTACATAACAAGAGAAGGACTTTGCTATGACTGCATAGTTTCAACACAGGGATATGACTACTACGGCAGCTTTAATCTTCATGAATACTCGGAGGAGTTTGACCTCAAGGCTGAAAAATATCTCTATAAGATTTTACTTAAGGATGAATTCATTAACTTATACACCCCCCACGAAACGGCATTAAGCATAAATATAGAAGAGCTTGGTCCAATAGATGGACAAGACACACTGATGCTTGATGATGAAGAAGCGACCTTCTCATTTGATAGTGAGTTTATCTTTGGGGAAATAATTATAGATGATGCCTCTTTCTCAAAGAAGGGTATACAGCATGTTAACGGCTATATTATTTTCAGTGAAAAATAGTATATAATACAGCCCATAAACCGCCTTATATGAAAAAGAAAATAAAGAAAATTGGAATAATTACCAAGCGTAATAATTCTCATTACAAAAGTCTGATCAAAAAGATCCACACTTATCTTAAAAAGAAAAAAAAGACAGTTCTTTGTGATGCTAATTCTTTTGAAGCTTGTGGAGAAGAAGGTGGATACAAGAAGGAACAGCTTATAAGCAAGGTAGATTTGGCAATTGTAATGGGTGGAGATGGCACACTACTTAAAACTGCACGTAGGACTTCAACAAATAAAACTTTGATCCTAGGTGTAAATCTTGGAAACTTAGGATTTCTGACTGAATGTACACCTACAAAGGTCTTTGAAAGCTTAGATGCAATATTGGATGGAGATTATTTTATAGATAAACGCTCACTACTCCGTGTAACAATTTATAGAAGAGGTAAAAAAATACGCACATTCTTGGCTCTAAACGATGCCGTAGTAAACCAAGGATCATTCGCACGTTTGATAGACCTAGATTTATCAATTAGTGGAAGAAAAGTCGTAGGATTCAAGGCCGATGGAATGATTGTTTCTACACCTACTGGATCAA
>JABJOK010000106.1 GCA_018664365.1 Candidatus Peregrinibacteria bacterium
AGTAGTAATCCAATTGCTCGATGGACCTATCTGGTATTCAGCAGCATTGCTCACAAGCAGTTCTAATGCCTCAATTGAGGCAGAAATGTTTGCAGTATCCTCGTCAAGAGTAGGGTCAGAAGTTCCTGAAGAACAGTCTGCACCTGCTTTATATTCTACTTTTACACGTCCATCATCGTCACCAAGACCATCGGCAAAGTCGAATCTTATATCTACTACACCAGTACCATCTGTTCTCTGTACAGCAGTAATTGAGCTAACAACAGGAATGTTCGCAGTATCAATAATAGTATCTGCAGAGACTGCACTATCTATTTCAATTTGGCTATCAGCAGCATCAGTAGTTTCAATTGTATAAGTTCCAGTAGTTCCTGTAGCTACAGGGTTTTTTATATTTGAAATAGTACAAATTTCGGTAGATCCAAAGGCATTAATAGAGCCATCACCACTTCTGGTTATAGTAACCGTCTGCCCTGAAAAGCCAGTTGTAAATGTTCCATCCATTGTTGAACAAGTGCCATCAACAACCGCTACATTGGTGAGGTCAAAACCAGCTCCAAAAGTAACTTTGATCTTTCCATCAGCCGGAATATCAATGCCGGGAGTAAAGGTGACAGTAGCATTAGTATCCATTCCCATGGCCAAAGTGTCTGGCTCAACGTTTGTTGCACTAATAGCATAAGCAATACTTCCTAGTCCGAAAGTAGAGACAGCACCAATCACCATTATTGAGGCCACGATTTTTGACAGAAACTTTTTCATGCGGAAAAAATACTTTACAAATCATAATATTACACCTTAAGTAAGGCCTTTTTGGAAGGGTGAAAGTGATGAAAAGCTAAAGTTCACAGAAAGAAGTTGTATGAATATATACGAAAATAGCTAGTGATCATTTTTTCAATATGTTAAATTTAAATGTGAGAAATAACCTCATTTCACATGGCTAAAACTGACCCAAAAATGGTCGACTGGATGAAGAAATATCTTCGTTACGTCGATTATCTTGCTGCTGCGCAACTTTATTTAAAAGACAATTTTTTCCTCGAAGAAGAGCTGAAACCAGAACACTTCAAGGCTAGGATCCTTGGACACTGGGGAACAGTTCCAGGATTGAATTTTATATATGCGAACATGTCGTACCTAGTTCAAAAGCACAAATTCGACATGCTCTTTATTACAGGGCCTGGTCATGGAGCTCCTGCAATCCTTGCGAGCCTTTTTGCAGATGGAACACTAAGAGATTTTTACCCACAGTACACGGTTGATGCAGAAGGATCTGGAAAGATTATTAAAGACTTCAGCTGGCCATATACTAAATTTCCAAGTCACGTTACTCCAACAGTTCCAGGATCTATTCTAGAAGGAGGAGAGCTTGGATACAGCTTATCTACAGCCTTTGGAGCAGTTTTGGACAATCCGGATTTAATAGTTGCAGCAGTTGTAGGAGATGGAGAAGCAGAGTCAGGACCACTCGCAGCAGCTTGGCATTCAAACAAATTCTTAAACCCAAAGACCTCTGGAGCAGTTCTTCCAATCGTTCATATAAATGGATATAAAATCTCAAATCCAACTATTTACGGAACAATGGGAGACGATGAATTAATGAATTTATTTAAAGGATATGGTTACGAACCAATCATTGTAAAAGGAGGGAAAATAGAAGAAAAGATGTTTGCAGCAAGTGAAAAAGCTTACAAGATAATTAGAGAAACTCAGAAGAAAGCACGTAAATCTAAAAAGCCAATTCTAAAACCAAAGTGGCCAGTGATACTTCTTCGAACTCCAAAGGGATGGAAGGGAGCACATGACTATCATGGTCATATAGTAGAGGGATCATTCCACTCTCATGGAATTCCAATTGGTCATCCAAATAACGAGCCAGAGGCGCTAAGCGCAGTAAATAAGTGGCTAAAGAGCTATAAGGTTCACGAGCTAATTGATAAAAAGGGACGACCAATTAAAGAAATTACAAAATTTATTCCAAAAGGAAAGTTAAGAATAGGAATGAGCAAACATGCAATTGGAGGAAACATCCTCAAGTCACTTAAATTGCCTCGCCTAACAAAGTACGAGACTAAATTCAAGAAGCGTGGAGAGACACATATAGGACCAATGGGTGAAGGAGCAAAACTCCTACGAGACATCTTCAAAGAGAATAAAAAGACATTCCGCCTATTCTGCCCAGATGAAGCTGAATCTAATAAACTAGGAAGAGTGCTTGAAGCAACGAAGCGTGCATACATGTGGCCATTAAAAGACACTGACGAACATTTATCTCCAGACGGAAGAGTTATGGAGATGCTCTCAGAGCACACACTAGAAGGATGGTATCAGGGATATATTCTGACAGGACGACATGGAATATTCGTGAGTTACGAGGCCTTCGCAACAATCATAAATTCAATGCTCGACCAGCATGCGAAGTTTATTAAACAATCTCGATCAGTAGAATGGAGAAAACCAATCGCTAGCGCAAACTTCCTGCTTTCAAGTTTAGGATGGCGTCAGGATCACAACGGCTTCTCTCACCAGAATCCAAGTTTTGTCTCTAGTGTTCTTCAAAAACATCCAAAAATCTCACAAATTTATTATCCATCAGATGCAAATAGTTTGATCGCTGCATATGAAGAAGTATTTAAGTCACGAGATAAGATCAATGTAATAGTTGCCGGAAAAAGAGAACTACCGGTTTGGCAAAGCCTTAAAGAAGCTCGAGAACAAGCCAAAAACGGAATCGCGATCTGGGATTGGGTTGGAGGAAAGCAAGCTGCAAAAAATCCAGACGTAGTACTTGCCTCAGCAGGAGATTATCTTACACAAGAAGCTTTATACGCAGTGAAGATGGTAAAAGAAATGGCACCAGAGTTGAAGATTAGATATGTGAACGTTTCAGAGCTTACATCGATCGGGCTCGGAGATTATTGTCATGATGATAAGAGTTGTATGACTGAAACTGGTGTGAATAAGTACTTCACTCCAAATAAGCCTGTGATTTTTAGTTATCATGGATATGTGAATGATGTAGAGCAAATTCTTTGGCCATACACTTCATCAGAAAGATTTACATTGCACGGATATAGAGAGGAGGGATCAACTACTACACCATTTGATATAAAGGTTAGAAATGGAGTCAGTTGCTACCACCTCGCTATTGATCTAATCCGTGAAGGATCAAAGACCAACAAGAAGATTGCCAAGAAAAAGGACAAGATTATAAAGATGATTCAAAAGAAGATCGATGATCATCAAAAATATATCTGCGAATACGGTGATGATCCGCAGGAAGTAAAGGATTTAAGATGGTAAGCATATGATTATAGGAGCACATGTATCTACGGCCGGGGGGCTGCACAATTCTTTTGCAAATGCAGAAAAAATAGGAGCACAGGCGATGCAGATTTTCGGAGCTTCACCTAGGCAGTGGAAGGTCAAAATGCCAGAAGAGGAAGTGCTTGAGAAATTTCGCGAAGCTCGCAAGCAGACAAAGCTTGGGCCAATATTTCTTCATGCAAGTTATCTAGTGAATATTGGAACTCCAGATAATGAATTGTACGAGAAATCCATTCAAAGCCTTATTGGCCACCTCAAAATAGCAGAACTAATAGAGGCAGAAGGGCTTATTTATCATATCGGGTCTTACAAGAATTCAACGTGGGAAGAGTCTGCAAAAAGAGTGGTGGAAGGAATGAATGAGGCGCTCAAAAATTCTCCAGGAAAAACACATCTAATAATGGAGAATTCAGCAGGCGGAGGAAGTAAAATAGGACTTACTTTAGAAGAAATAGGAAAGATTTACCAACTCGCAGTCGAGACGCTACCATCAGAAATTACAAGCAGAATAAAAGTGTGTATCGATACAGCGCACGCCTTTGGTGCAGGAATACTTGAAACTTTCTCAGCCGAAGAACTAGATGACTTCACTAAAGAAGCCGACCAAGCCTTCGGCCTCAAAAACCTTACAGTCCTTCACATAAACGACTCTCTTGTACCATTCAATTCAAAAAGAGATCGTCATCAAAATATAGGAGAGGGAGAAATCGGGCTCAAATCTTTTAAGAACATGTCAAAAAACAAGGATCTTAATAATCTTCCATGGATTTTAGAGGTGCCTGGATTTGAGAAAACAGGACCAGACAAGCGAAATATCGATTTGATAAAAGCTCTCTAGGAATACATTCACCGCTTATCAAATTTCCCTTTTAAAAATTTTATTAATAGAGCAAAATATAGCCCCATGAAAACAGCAATCGAAATTAAGGGCCTTCACAAAGTATACAAGGGAGGCACACATGCTCTCAAAGGAGTGGATTTAGAGATAAAGGAAGGTGAATTTTTTGCGTTACTTGGGCCGAATGGATCAGGGAAAACAACTCTTATAAGCACCATGTCGGGCTCAGTTAAAAAAACGGAAGGAAACATAAAGATCTTTGGAAAATCTATTGATGAGCAAAGAGAGCTTACAAAGATGATGATTGGAGTTGTTCCTCAAGAGGTGCATTTCGACTCATTTTTCAATGTTAATGAGGTTTTAAATCTTCAGTCAGGATATTACGGAATTAAAAATAACCAGAAATGGATTGATGAGATTCTTGAGAAACTTAATCTACATACAAAAAAATTCGCCAATACTCGTGCTCTTTCTGGAGGAATGAAAAGACGTCTGTTAGTAGCAAAAGCCCTTGTACATAAACCAAAAATGATCGTTCTCGATGAGCCAACTGCAGGAGTAGATGTAGAGCTAAGGCATAATCTTTGGACATACATAAGGAAACTAAATGAAGAAGGGTTAACAATACTTTTGACCACACATTATTTAGAAGAAGCAGAGACTCTTTGTGAAAGAACAGCAATTTTAGACCAAGGAGAATTAATAAAAATAGACAAAACGAAAAATCTTATTGAATCCATGGGAGACCAAAAGTACCTAACAATTCATTTTAAAGAGAAGAATAAAGGGATGCCTGCTTCACTCAAAAAATTCGATCCAAAAAAAGTTAACGAACACTCCCTAAGTATAAAATTTGCGAAAGCTGACCTTCAAGAAGCCCTTAAGGCGATAGAGGAACTTCCTCAAGAAATTATTGATATTGATATGAAATCACAGACATTGGAAGATGTATTCTTAAAATTAACAAATTTAAAGAGATGATAAATCCACGCGGAACATGGACACTTTTCAAACGTGAAACCTGGAGATATCTCAAGGTTTATCAGCAAACAGTTTTAGCGCCTGTTATTAGCAATATCCTTTTCTTAGCGGTTTTTGGATTATCAATTCAAAGGACAATTCCAAATACAGACTTAGAGTATTTGCAGTTTTTGGCTCCAGGATTAATTTTGATGGGAATAATAAATAATGCCTATCAGAATCCTTCTTCATCGATGATCATAATGAAGTACCAGAACCTTATTGAGAGCCTGCTTATGCTTCCGCTTAGAGCTTCAGAAAAACTGCTGGCATTCACTGCCTCAGCAGTTTCAAGGGGTTTAATTGTGGGGCTGGTGACGTATTTAACAGTGATTTTCTTCGTGGATTTACCTTACGCATCAGTTGGGATAATTGTAGGATCTGCAGTTTTAATATCTCTATTTTTTGGATTTTTAGGATTAATTGTCGGAATCTGGGGAGATGAAATGGACAAGCTCGCAATGATTCAAAACTTTGTATTAACACCACTAATATTTTTAGGTGGAGTATTTTATCCGATATCAGCTTTGCCAGAAGCATTCGCAAAAGTTTCACAGCTAAATCCAATAGTTTACATGATCAACCTCTTCAGATATGGATTTACAGGATTTCAAGAATTCCCAATTCTTCCAAGTTTCGCAATTGTGACTGGATGCACAGTATTTGTAGGAGTTATAGCTTATCTTATGCTAAAGAGGGGCTACAAGCTTCAAAGCTAGTGAAAGGCTTAAGTAGGCTTTATAGCTTCTTAGAGGCTTCATCATATCCGGCCTTAATCAATTCTCTATATTTACCAAAAGAAGCATAGTTAAAATCTTTGAGATCAGGTTTTAGATAAATGATATCTTCATGATCTCTGACCATTTGGTCCTCTAGCTTATTGATCAGTATAGTGAAGGATTTATTAATTAAGTCAGAGTAATAACGCATCCTCTTAATTGGATTCAAGGTTCCCATATCTTTTGGCGAGAATATTTTTTTATTACTATCTGGAGTAACTTTTACAGCAATTACTTTATGAGATTTTGGAGCAAGATTTATACCAAGATTATTCACAACACCTCCATCTACAAGGACCTTTGAGCCTTTTACTACTGGAGCAAAAATACCTGGAACAGACATTGATGCACGAACAGCGTCCTTGATGCGGCCTTTTTTGTATATAACATTTTCTCCACTATTAATGTCACATGCATTTACAATTAACGGAATTTTACAATGCGCAAAATTCCTATCACCGAACACCTCTTTAAATAGTTCTTCAATTTTTTTAGCTTTAATAAATCCTAGAGACAAAAATCCTGGATCAGCAACCATTTTAATGGCAGAGGTTTTAGAAATTTTATCTACTAAGGAATCAATCTCTCCAAAAACAGCATAGTAAGCACCAACAATGCTTCCCATCGAAGTTCCGATGATAAGATCAGGCCTAATCCCCTTTTCTTCCATGGCCTTAATGACACCTATATGAGCATATCCAAAGGCGCTTCCTCCTCCAAGGACTAAGGCGATTTTTTTCTTTCGAGGCATAAATATATTTATTAAAAGAACGTATATAACCTACATAAATATATTGAATTTGAAAAAGAAAATTCGCATTGCTTCCTTCTTTGCACTTGGCATGTTGCCAGTGCATTAGTTGCAGACTCAAGCGTCCAACCTTCGGGCGGGGGCGCCGACAGTGCGCCCCCACCCAGAGTGTCTTGGCTTGGCTGAGCTTCAGATGCTATTCCAGCTACTCAACCTCTACCGTGATGGGCTCAGTCGCCGTCGAGACGGGAATAGGGTTTCCCCATTCATCGGTGACAAGGAACTCTCCGATGATGATATGAAGGGAGGAAGTAGGCCCTGCGACTAAACCACTCTTGGTCCTGATCCTGAACACCTCAGAGTCAGACCATTCCGTGGAAGGCGTGTACTCGAGGAAGTAGTTACCCACAGCGGGCGTGGGAAGTGCCGAATCTACAACGTTTCCTCCATCTGGATAGAGGGAGAAAGTGACTCCTCCTATTTCCAGATTTGTGGGATACAGCTCCAGCGTAATTTCCTCTAGAACGTACAAGCCCAAAGTAGGGGCCAGCAGTTCAAAGTAGATCACGTTGCTGTAGCTTCCAAGAGAATCTTCGGAAGCATCCCATGCCTCCACCATAACGGTGGGTACGACAACCTCGGGCTCACAAGTGAGGTCATCGTTGCAGATCTCTCCCTCCCCGCAAGAGCAGAGCTCTCCACATCCGTCACCACCGCAGAAGTCTTCCGGGCAGATGGGGATACAGGGATCAGGCTCGCA
>JABJOK010000088.1 GCA_018664365.1 Candidatus Peregrinibacteria bacterium
CAGCACTAACATCATCAACCGCACAAATAGAGAAATCGCCAGTGTATTTCATTCGATCAATGTCGCTCACAATAGACCCAGTCTGAATACAGAGCATAATATCATGAACCTCACTGTCCTCTGGACGAGGATAATGGGTATCATTAGTAGCTACAACATCCAAATTATACTCTTTGCCTAATTCGAAAATCTTCTTATTAACTATAGCTTGAGTCTCAATCAATGGATGATCCTGAACCTCCAAAAAGTAATTTCCCTCACCAAAAATATCCAAATGAGTATCTATAACTTTTTTAATCTCCTCATCATTCTCAGAAAGGATAGCCCGAGACAAATGACCAGCCTGACATCCAGAAAGGGCAATTAGCCCCTCGCTATGCTTCTTAAGTAAATCATAGTCAACACGCGGTTTATAATAGAACCCCTCCAAATGAGCCTGGGAAACCAGGTAAAGTAGATTTTTGTATCCAACATTGTTCTTAGCAATCATCGTCAGGTGATAAGGCTTAACGTCAACCTTGGCCTCCTTATCGAATCTTGTTCTCCTAGCTACATATAGCTCACATCCCAAAAGGGGTTTTATACCAGCCTCCTTTGCCGCCTTGTAAAATTCAACAAGACCATACGTAACTCCATGGTCAGTCAAAGCTGCAGCAGGATAACCCAACTCTTTAGCACGCTCAATAATAGCTTTTGGACTACCAAATCCGTCCAGCAGACTATAATGAGAATGAGAATGTAGATTTACATATGACATTAAGAAGAGAATTTAGACATTAAGTGAACATGAAGATGAAAAACCTCCTGACCTCCATCTTTACCAACATTAACCTGTAATCTATACCCACTAAGCTTCAGGCTTTTCGCGACATCACGAGCACACATAAACAGATGAGAAACTGTATCTGCATCCGCATCAGCCATATCCGCAATTGAAGAGATATGACTCTTGGGAACAATCAAAAGATGAGTTTTGTCCTTAGGGGAAATATCCTTAAACACAACACATACATCATCCTCGTAGATAAACTCAGTGCCAAACTCACCTCCGATCACTTTACAAAAGACGCAATCATCCATGGGTACATTTAAAATACGGAAGTAAATTAACCAACATCCTTCAATACAGCAAGTACTTTGACTTGCAAATTACTTTTTAGATTTCTTCTTAGAATCAAGTTTATAAACAGCTCGACCAACACGGACAAACTGAGGATTCTTCTGAAGATTAAGGGAGATAGTGCCTTTTTTAACATGACGTCTCTTAAGCACTCCCTCAATTATCTCTTGCTTAGTCATAGGGCTCTTCTCTTTAAGAAGATCCTCAATAACATCAGCAACAGTACCTTTAGTAAATCCGAATTCTTTAAGTGTATAAAGACCACGACCAACAAGAACGAACTGATCGTATCTGATCAACTCATTGTGTACAGCCTGAGTAGTAACAACTTTCTTGTCAAAACCGGATTCAGATATTTTATTTGCAATCTCTACGAAATGCAGAGGCTTTTTCTCCTTTTTAAGTACTATATAGGCTTTGTCACGAATACTACGTGGGTTGATGTGTCTCCAAGACATAAGACCAAAAGATCCCTCAACATGCTTTAACCTCTTATCAACCTCCAATGAAGAAACAATCATTGGATCAGTATGGCTTTCGATAGCATCACCAAGCAGCTGTCTAATCTGAACTATCAACTTAGCATCAGACACAACATCTGTTTTTTTCTTAAGAACCTTGATTCCAGAATCAATCACAGATGCAATCAAAGCCATATCAATAGTCTTAAGTCTCCAGAATGGATTATATAGGTTTGTCTTTTCAGCTTCTTCAACATCAGCGTTAATTTTTAGAGCCAACTTAATGATATGACGATCAACGTCCTCAGTAGACTTTATTACATTCAGAACCTCGCTAACCAAAGTTTTCTCTAGTAAAACTCCACCACGCTCATTAATAACTTTATTAGCAATCTCGTTAACCAGACTCAAACGTGTAGCAGAAACAGTTCTTCGAAGTTTCCCTAAAGCGATTTTCTCAATCTGACGGATTCGCTCACGTGTTACAGAAAACTGCTGCCCTATACTCTCAAGAGTCCTTTTAGGCTTATTATCTAGACCAAAACGCTGCACTATAACATCCTTCTCTTTATTGGTAAGTACTAAAAACATCTCCTCTATAACCTCCGTGAGATCAAGTTTGGTTGCTGAATTATCGCTAGACATAGACCTAAATGTTTAATTTGTAATAGTTTTTCGAGAGCCTCAACAAGATATTGATTTCGATTTCTTTTGTCAAGCAAGAAATTTGATCTTTTAGCAACTATATTTTATAGAGCTAAATATATTGGAGCGAAGTGTACACCGAACCACAAATGTGTGTCAAAGCAATTTTTTAGTTGCATTTAAGGCTTTCATGAGTAAAATATAAACACTTTCATTAACAACAAGGGCGAGTGGTGGAATTGGTAGACACGCTAGTCTTAGGAACTAGTGACGAAAGTCGTGAGGGTTCAAGTCCCTCCTCGCCCACCAAATACTGCACAGCAGTAAACACAAAACCCCGGAAAGGGGTTTTTTCTTTTGCAAACCCTTGACCTGAAACTACAAAAAATATATCTTCACTCTCCAATAACCAGCAAGGACAATGGAAAGCCACACAAAAGTTCTACGATACGAAACCACAAACGACATAACTGATCTCCCAGAAGACGAGCAGGAGCTATACAGGAGGGCCATGGAGGCCTCACAAACAGCATATGCACCATACTCAGGCTTCAAAGTTGGATCTGCATTAATGAATGATAAAGGAGAAGTGATAATAGGAAGTAACCAGGAAAATGCAAACTACAAAGTCAGCTGTGGAGAAAGAGTAGTCCTCGATCAAGCAGGAGTAAAAGGATGGAAACAAGGCGGAACTATTAGAAAGCTAGCACTATACGGAGCACCAGAAAACGGAGCCTCATCGACCCGATAACTCCATGCGGCAGCTGCAGGCAAGACATAATTGAAGCAGAACATCTAGCAGGACAACCAATCACTATAATAATGGGCTGCACTCAAGGAAAAATACTAAAAGTAGTAGGCGTAGAGAACATTCCAAGCTTCTTCGGTCCAAACGACCTATTATAAGTTTCAAATATACCAAATATTAAAAAATTGGAGTATTTGACAAACCCCCAAATTGAAAGTAAATTTTCTGACCATAATAATATTCTAATCTAACCATATGGCACTCGGAACACCTCCAGCACTACCACCAGCAGATCACACACCAGCACACAAAGCACCACACGCAGTTATAAGGACACTAAGCGCAGCCGACATGGCGCAAAGTAAACAAGAGCCGATATACACAAGGCAAAAGGATGGAGTATTCACGGGGCACAAAGAAGTAGCAATGGTTCCAGCAAACAACACACTTCCACAACAACCAACAGTGCAAACAACTCCAACAACACTAGTTGTAGAAGAAAATCCAGGAGTAGAAGTTCCTAAACCAAGGGAACGTCACTATGGAAGTATTCCACCAAGATCAATAGGAGTAAATGGAGGAGAAGATCATCAAAATGGAGCAGATCAAATGCCAATGACAAGAGCAAGAGAGGCAATACTAATTGCCGCCGGACTGAAAACCGGGCCAAATACACGAGAAACCAGCAGCACACCTGAAGGA
>JABJOK010000061.1 GCA_018664365.1 Candidatus Peregrinibacteria bacterium
AAATACTTGAAGCAAAATTCGAGAATGAAGAGTCAGGAAAAGAACCCGGAACATTCTACATAGAAGAAAAAACTCTCAAAATAGCCACCAAATCAGGAACACTCGTCCCTACAAAGCTGCAACCAGAAGGCAAAAATCAAATGACAGACAAGGACTTCATGAATAGTAATAAGAACCTACTCGAGACCTAGGGCATAAGCACCAAATCCCAAATAAGTCCAAAGAAGCGCCTGCCCTTGGTAAAGAGAAATGAAATAGTGGTCAAAAAAGCCCACGATAAGTATGAAAATCAAAAACGAGGTGGCAGCAAATAGAACACCACGCTGTTTTTTACTAATAACTAGAGCTTTTTTCATAAAAGAAAACAACGAAATGAAGAAAAGAAAAACAAACGAAAATCCTCCTACAAAACCTAACTCATTAAACAGTAAGAAGAACATGTTATGAACAGGCTGAAATAACCAAGGATCAATCTTCAGAGTTGTATAGCTTTGCATAACATATGTAAAATTTCCTATCCCAACTCCAAAAACATTAGAATCAAACATACCTCTACTGATATCAAGATAAAGCCCCCTCTCTCCTAAAGTGTGTAAATCGCTAACAACAAGCCTTTCAAGTAAAACAGGAAGGAATCCCATTAAAAGACCAATTACAAATATTACCAGAGCTCCTGCACCAATATATTTCCATGGAATTTTAATACCTTTCAAATAAACATAGAGAATGTAAGCCACAGCAAAGCCTAATAGTGCTGATCTCGAAAAAGTTAATACAAGTGCCAAGCAAAGAATTCCAACAACAGCAGTCCTGAAAATTCGCCCCTTTAAAAATTCAAAACTCATAAAAAGAGCAAACACAATATAGGCAGCAAAAATATTCGGATGCGGAAACGTTCCATAAATTCTTAAGACCTTGTCGGAAAAAACATCAACCTTTGCTACACCAAGAACTCTAGAATTCAGGACAGGTTCACCAAAAAACCTAAGACCCAAGGATTCCTGAAAAATATATTGAAAAATACCAATAATAGAAATCAACAAAACCACTCCAATAAAAACGCGAGCAAACTTTTTTATGTCCAAGAATCCAGAAGACAAGATCAAAAACAAAACAAAAAATTCAAGGACACGTCCCAAGTAAAAAAGTGAATTCACAACATTTGCTGAGAACAAAAGCGAGAGAAAAATAGAACAAACAAAAACACAGACCATCAAAAGAACACGATTACTACCCTTCCTTAGCCCCTTCCAAAGAACATGCTCACGCTTCCTAGCATAAGAAAACCCGAAGAACAAAACGCTAAGCAGCAAAAATATATCTGACAAATAAATAAAATGACTCAAGTAAGGATTAAAGAATCCAGAAAAATAAACATTAGCGCTAACAACCAACGCATCAATCTGAAAGGGTAAAAATAGAAAAAAAGCATAAGCGCTATATTGCCCCAAAGCAAAAAGACTAAATTTTCTTAAACTACTGCTCATTTTCGGCGTTTTCTTCCACTTTGACCTCTGGGATAACATACCCCTCTTCAGGCAGCATTCCACTGATTACATTTTGTGCATCAACTAATTTTCCTTTACTAGAACCTTCCTCATTCACCTCATTAATCACATCAGCAAAAAGATCTTTATATAAATAGTAATCAACAATGGGGAAACTTTCACCAAATGCAGTTTGTTCAGCAAATACTCCATAAACAGGGTCTGCCATTTGATCCTCAATCATATCTCGTCTAGAAGTAGGCTTCCCTGTCTTTTCAAAATAGTAATCAAGCTGGTCCTTTTTAGTTAGGAATATCAAAAAGTCCCAAGCGATTTCAGGATGCTCACAGTTACGAGAAACTGTTTCAGCAAAATAAGACGCATATGCAACTCTCTTCTCGCTTGAAACCTCCGGATCGTAAACTTGAGGAGCAGGCGCTACACGAACAGAGTCCTTATCAATTGAATTGTAACCGTTAGCTTCATTAATCTTGATGTAATCAAGAATTTGATCATATCCATATGCATATCCAAATATCATCGAGACATCACCTCTTGCGAAAGCCTCCAACTCCTTTTCCTCAGAATCGTCATCAACAACATATTCATTCCAAGTAAAATGTTTCTGATCCTCATCAGCAAAGCTAGTATAGAAATCCAAAGCATCAAGAGCAGGATAGTCAAAAACTCCAGCGACCTTACCGGTAAATGTTGCCTCTGAAATATTGTCATTATAAAACTTAACTCCATACTGAGAAAAAAGCATATAAAGAATATCTACTCCGCGTGAAATATTATCAGCACGCCCCATAGCGATACCTGCAACTTCAAATCTATCGAAACTTTCATCTTCCTTCACAAGAAGTTGAACATCTTCCTTAATCCCCTCCCAAGTCAGAGAAGGTCTACCACCCTGGGCAGCCAAACGGTCTTCAAAATGATCTTTATTGAAATACAAAGCTAATGTATCAACGGTCATTGGAACTCCGTAAATACTCATAACTCCCTCAGGATTAGTCCTAACTAAATCGTCGTAAGCTACACTCACAAAAGTTTTTTCAAAATTAGAAGGAACACCACCAAGCTCCTGCGGCATAGGAGTCAACTTCCTATAATTACTCATGAACCAAGTATTCTGCATCGAAAAAATATCTGGACCTTCCCCCTCAGCCATTTCATTCAAAATAGTTTTTTCATATTCCTGAAAATCCGCAAATTTTCGATAATTAATCTTCAGTCCAGGATAACCTGTTACAAATTCATCAATCAAAGGCTGCATGACCTCAGAATCATCAAAAACCTTATAATATGTAAGTTCAACACCAGAATAGTCGTCCTTTCTTTCTACCGGTTCCTTAGTACGACAACCAGAAAGAGCAGCTGTAAAAAGAATAACAGCAACCAAAAGAAAAATAGTAGATTTTTTAATGGAAAACATAAGTCAAAATTTAAGAATGAGTCTTTAAAGATTTTAAACTGTATCTACGTCTATCACAAGAACATCCTTCACACTCTTTGTCCTCATCATTGATAAATTCTCCCAAAAGAACAGCCGTCTTTTTATCGATCTTAACCTCTTTTTCCTTAGGGCAAAACTCCTTGTTAGGCTTGAAAAGAATTTCATTGACGCGTTCCAAATTTGCGCTATTACAATTCATGCACTGAATATTTTTAGTGCTCACAGCCTTGAAAATCGATTTGCAATCTCGACAACTATATTCAAAAATTAACATAAGAAATGATTATCCCTGCAATTATAAGGACATTACAGGGATAATCAATGGAATCACGCATCAATTGCCTGAATTTCAACTTCATTACCAGTATTAGACTTTTTCCATGTCAAAATACTGAGGTCATCAGCAACAACCTCAGTTCGATAATGCTTATTCCCTTCTTTATCTTCGAAAGAATTGTTTCTAAGCCTACCATCAACACAAACTGCCTGCCCCTTCGAAAGATAATCTGAAGAAATCTGAGCAAGACCTCCCCAAGTTATAACACGATGAAAATCGACAGCCTCTGTTTTTTGACCTGCAGAGTCTTTAACAAAACGATTAATTGCGATAGGAAAATTAGCGACACGATT
>JABJOK010000109.1 GCA_018664365.1 Candidatus Peregrinibacteria bacterium
ACTTCGGCTTAGACACGAAATGATAAGAGATGCAGTTCTAGCAAAAATGTCAGACGACGAAAAGCTATTCATGAGTGATGTGATTTTAACCTTCCTACAAAGACAAGGAGTAGAACTTCACGCAGATGAAGAATTCAGATTACGACATCTCGGATCACATGGTAAAAAGACAGACGAACCAAGACATGAAAATTTTTGGAAAGACTACTCAGCAGCAGCAGCCACATCAATAAAAAATGCTATAGGAAAAAGAGCATACCACCGTGCTCACCAAACGGCTCTAACAGTACTAGGGACTCTTGATGAAGACAACAAGCTAACAGCAATTGGAAAAGAGGTTGAAAAACTAACTAATGAATCATCAAATCCTTCAGAAACAGTAAAACAGCTTGTTATACTAACAACTACAACAGCCTTACAAACAAGTGTAGAAATGGGAAGGTACAAAGAAGCTCTTCATTGCTACAACAAAATCTGTGCTCTGAACGACAAAAGACCAGATTTAGGAATCGACATGAAGGAGGTTCATCAAAGTGGATTTCAAGCTGCATACATGACTGAAGAAGTCTCTCTAATGGAAGCAATTCTTGGTGAATTAAAAGAAACAGGATCTTTAACAGAAAGCGAAGCCTTTCATTGTGACCTGCAACTTGCTTATAGACAAGCCATGGCACAAAATGACTTCAGCATATACAGCAATGCTGTAGTAGAAAATCAAAAACTCCTAGACGGAATTAAGAAAACCCGAGAGAAAGATTTTTACGAATTTTACAGACTAAATGGACGTGCCAATTTCGAAAAAATAATCGCTGAACTTAGAGCCTTAGGAATAGATGATGATGCACACCTAGACCCAGGACTATTAACTCCAGAACAAACAAAAATCCTTCTCGCATACAGAAACCTTCTAACAACATGCAGAAATCAACAAAAAGAAGACCATAACACATACTCTCATACGGACGAATTAACCCTATACGAATTATCAGGACAAATAAGCCAACATCTAGGATTGTATGAAGAGTCTTCTGACCAACTTAGAGAGGCATGCAGAATTGCCATGCAGATGAAAAACTATCACCAAGCAGCTAGAATAGCCCATAACAAATGTCGTGCAGAAATGGCACAAGCCGCTATAGTCGTAAATTATCCACACCCAGGAGAAGATGGAGCTTACGTTCCAGGTTCAATAGACAAATTAAGAGAAAGAAAAGAATTAGATAAAAACCTAATAAAAAAAGCCATACAAACAATGACAGAGCTAGGACTCACCCTTGTAAGCACTGATAAAGGTGACAAAGGCCTAGAACGAAATTCAGACATGCATATTTTCATGAGAATTCAAAGAATTGCAGCAATATCTGAATTGCTGGAAGGCTATGAAAAAGATGAAGATGTCCTTGAAGTACTAGGGCTAGATACACTTGTAGAAAAACATGAAATCGAGCCATACGTACACATGGCAATCGAAGATCTAAACGTACTAAAACAGTTAACAGAAGAAGATCCAGAATTTGCAAAAGTTGTTAATGCCTCCCATGGATACTACCCTTACTACACGACACCATTCGCTGCTCACATAGTATCAATGGCGACAAAATATGATATTTCAACAGAGTCATTAGACACAGATTCTCCATTCCTAAAACCAGAATCTGTCGATCGAGCCACTGGCTATGCAAACGGACTTAAGCCAGACAACCTAAACTCTAATGGCAAGAAAAAACAGCGCTTACAAACCGCTAAAGATGTGTTTGCAAACGCCGCTTAATGATTGTTGCTTAACGAACTATCTCACTTTTCCACCTGGAGGAAGCCCAATAGACTTCGCATCAGCATCTGGAATAGCTATGTATCCTCCTGGAGGAAGACCAATACTTACAGCAGCAGCTCTATCGATACCATAAGACTTCATTACAGGAACATAGTCTGGAGCTTGCGGAGCTGCAACTGATGGAGTCGCTCGGATCACTCGATCCTGATAATCAACTGCATCCATCATTTTGTATCCAAATACAAGCGATACAAGGACAGCACCTGTTAGGACACCGATCCAGAAAATAACGATAGGATGAATTCCATTCATTTTTTTCATGTTTGTTTTTATTTATAGGATATATTTAACTGGTAGAATTATACCATAAATAGGCAATGATGTAAACACTGCGCCACCCTATAACTCTCTAAGAAACACCGTATTGCCCCAAAGGATCATGAACATTAACCACAACTCTATTCTTGGCTCCTGCTAACCTCTTTAAATCCCCTAAAGTCCTTCTTGTTCCCCAATTATCAGTGAATCCAACTCCATCCCACATTACCCAATGCCGATCAGTATCATTAATTACAGGCAATCTACTAGAAGTACCTGCCTTGATATCTTTTCCGTGACTAGCGTATTTATTCTTATTAGCCATATAAATAGCTAGACCAGGCTTAAGCCCGCTAAAATCAGCCATAGTTAAGGCCTTAATAGGCTTTGACCTCAAAGCCTTTGTGACACTATCCTCAATTTTAGTAGCTCTAATCCTTATGCCATCCATACTTCCTACAGGTTTTCCCGTAGCCAATTCGATCGCCCTAGAAGCCACCTGCCTAACAGCCTGTTCGCATCGCCCCTTTACAAAGGACTTAGGGTTACGCTCATTAGCGATTCTTGCAGCATTACCTAAAAGCTCAATAATTTTGGGGCTACTCTGTATAAACTCATTTAATTCTTTTCCTTCAAGATCTTTAGCTTTAAATTCAGCCAACTCCTTTGCTGACAATTCCTTTTCACCAAGTTTTTTAAATTTATCATCCTCAATTAACCCCTCTAATCCACTTAAAGTAATCGTTTTAATCTTATCGTCTTGCTTAACCAATTCAATAATATTCTTATACAAAACAATCCTTTTTGAAAAGTAAGCATCAAACACTTCAAAGAACCCATCGATTGTAAATTTTTCAGATAAATAATCACCCCACCAATCTGGAGATTTTTTAGCCAAAGCTTCTTTTA
>JABJOK010000066.1 GCA_018664365.1 Candidatus Peregrinibacteria bacterium
AATTTTAAATTTAAAAATAGCCACCTATTCAGGTGGCTATAACTTCGACCGACGATTGATCTTACTTTATGCGATCAAGCACCAGCTTGTAGCCACCCTTGCCATGATGCAACCAATGGGCAACTCTAGTTATAGTAGCTGTAGAAGAACCAGTCTTTTTACATATTTCCCTATACGGGACTTCATCGCGGACCATCTTAACAACCTGAAACCTCTCACTCATAGCATTAAGCTCAGAACTTGTACAAAGATCTCTCAAAAACTTCTTGCACTCTTGAGCAGACTCTAGTTGAAGCACAGCTTCGTAGAGCTCTTTCATATCCCTGGGTGTAGGCTGACTCTTTGTCTTCATGTTTTAATACGTTAATACAGGTTAAGTCTATCAAAACAGCGAGGATTGTCAAGATGTTTTTGTGTATAAACATTCTTCCGCAGGATTGACATCCTCTTGAAAAAAGGTATAATCTCACCTAACAATTTTGCAATGTCTGAGCTAAATACGCCAAAACCAACAAGAATTAAGGCCCCAAGGTGGACAACTCCAGAAGGGAGACTTATAAGCTGGGGAAAGTACTGCGCCCCTGGGGTTGATGAAAAAACATTTCCCCGTTACGCATATGAGCGTCCTGATCAATTCCCTGTAGGAAGAAGAAAAGTTGATTTTAAAAGTTATGAGGCAATGCAAGGAGTGCATGCAACGAATTTTTTGGTAGCAGTTCGGCGGAAAAAGCTTTTTGAAGAGTTTCCACATCTTAATACTACAGTTAGTGATGGAAGGGAGAATGAGTATCCCAATCTACTAGAAGACCCCAGGATCGCCTTTACTACGCTCTTTGATGTTCGTTACCAGCTCGGAAGTAAGGATATTGCAATCGTTCAGACGTCTGATGTTTTAAACTTTCATTACAAGGGAATCAGTCTACCTCCATCCTCGACTGGTTACTCCATGGGAAGAACTGTTGCTGACTTGGCAGAGGATATTTATCTTGAACATGGTGACGTGAAGATATTCGAAATGGGAGTGGGGTCAGGAATAATTATGGCCTCTGCATTAAGAAACTATGGAGGAGAGAACATGACATATATAGGAGGCGATATAGACGAGAGATGCTTGTCAATTGCTGACCTATCAATGCAAGTCAATGGTTTTGATCCCGAAACTTATACCCTCAGGCAGGGAAGCTTACTTGAGCCAATTGATTCCGAGAGAGTTCATATGATTGTTTCAAACCCCCCTTACTTTCCAAGAAGCATGGCCACTGCGAATGATGACATTGGACCAGGGCTAGCGCTTGATGGAGGAGATGATGGTTTAGACTTTTATAGAAGAATATTTGAGCAGGCAATATATAAACTAGTCCCAGGAGGCAAAATTCTTGTTCAAGTCTCAAATGTGAATCTTCAACAGGTAAGAGAGTTAGCAGAAGGCTACTTCGGAGGACACGTAACTACTCAAGTAGTAAGACATGGTGGGAGAAGAATAAAGCAGTTCACAAACAAGGGAAAAGGAATTCTTGTAGAGTTTGCGCCTTAGTTCAAAAACCCAAACTTCTTATCAGTCCACTTGTTCTTTGAGTAAACCTTTTTGCCGTCAAAATAGAGTTCCGCTCCGGCCCACTTGAAGTTGAAGATCAAATCCCAGTGAACGGACGAGTCATTGCCATTTGGAGCATCTTCATAACACTTCCCAAGTGCCATATGCAGACTCTTTCCCATCTTTTCATCAAATAAGATCTGCCTAGTTCCTTCCTTAACAGCATTGTTCAAGCCAAAAGCAAACTCTCCGTAAAATCTAGAACCTTTATCAGTATCTAAAATCTTAGTAAGCGCCTCTTGATTATCAGACTCCTCCTTCACAACCTTTCCATTCTTCAAAGTTAGCTTAACCCAATTGAAATCATGAGATTGGTAGTTTGTAGGAACGTTGTATCGAATCACACCATCCACGGAAGTCTTAACAGGTGAGGTAAAGATTTCTCCATCAGGCAAATTGCACTTTCCACAGCATGTTCTCCATTTTTGTTTATCAATAGATAGCTCTAAGTCAGTCTCCTTTCCAGTAATTCGCACATGTTTAACCTTGCTCATCAAAGTAACAAACTTTTTCTGCATTTTTTCTTCCTTCTTCCAATCCAGGATACAGCTATCAAAAACAAAGTCCTCCCATTCATCCAAGCTCTTCTTGGCCAACGCAGCAGAAGCAGCAGTAGGGTAGTAAAAGAGAACCCATTTCTTTTTATGAAGGATGTCAGACAAAGGCTTTCGAGCCTTTTGAGCAACCTGCATCTTCTTCATATCCACTCCCTTAAGCTCGTAGGGATTACTATCTGCCACGATCTGTATCATTGCATCATAACTGTTTGCGCTTTTCTTATCTAAAGCAGTTAAATGGACCAACTGTTTGTCATTGGCCTCTTCAAAAAATATTCGTGCAATCTCATCATGCGAAAAGCGCACATCAACAGCCGCAGCACCAGCCTTCATGCACTCTCTATAAACTTCTTTCACTAGGGGATAGCTATCAAAACCATATCCCCGAATAAGAACTTTCTCTCCCGGCTTTACCGTAACAGAATAGTTCGTCATTATTTTTGCAAGCTTCACAAGCTTATTCTTATCTACCATGAAAAAATGAGGTTAAATTTCTTTAAAGGCATTATAGAGATTTTAAGCCTTTTGCAAAGTTTCAACTTCTTTTTTTAACTCGGCATATTCTGGAATTTGCTCTTGATAAGTTGCGAATGCAGTCGTTGCTAACACCAGGAATCTGGCTGCATCAACCTTATTCCCAGCTGCATAACTGGTCTTAATGTTTTCAAAGGCAAATGCAGCCAGGTATCTAACTTCTGGAGGCATTTTTTCAATTTGGCGTTCAAGTAAAGACTCAATAAACGTCAAAGATTTTTCATATTTACCATATTTCCTATACTTACGGTTATATTCAGATTCTGCCGCAGTATCTAAAGGCGCTGCTTCAGGTAAAAAGAAATTTGGTAGTTCTTTAAATATAGTTGGTTCTTTTTTCATGAGAGCCGACAGGAATTTATCAGACTTAACGTAGTCCTTTACTGCAGGAATAGTAAAAGCATACTCAATTATTCCACGTAATCCTTGTCCTAGTTCTGCAAGTTCCTTGTCATCCTTCATTCTCGCAATTATTCCAATAGCAAAATCCAAGTAAACTCTATTTGATCGAGTTATTTTTGGATTTTCCCTTATAGTCACTAAAAAATGCAAAAGAAGCTGCTGTCTTCTGTAGAGATGTGGTTCATTAGGTCTTGATTCAGCTACTGCATCAATGTCTCGGTTGCTCAGCCTATCAAGTAAAGTGGCGGTGCTTCCTGAAAGATTAACGAGCTCTCTAACTATACCCATTTCCATCGGAGCCTCTCCATATCCCATTGATTCCTTAAGGTGATCACCAGTCTCCTTTACGGGGTCATAATCCAGTGTCCACATTAGGGCTTTTCTAGCTACAGTCATTCTCCATCTCATCGCAGGAGTTAATTTTGAGATAAAGCTTTCTTCATAAGTATCTATCATCCCTGCTAGTCCTAGAAATATTTCTCTCATATCTCTAAGGTCACAGTCCAGAACAACTTTCTTCAAGAATACTCTCGCAAGCTTATTAGCTGATTTAGCTCCCCATAGTTCAAGCTTATTACTTAAATCAATAAGTTCATCAGGATCAGCTCCCTCCTTTAATTCTTTAATATTATACAAAATTGTTGCAAAGAAATTTTCATAAGCGACTGCAACAATTAGTCTCTGAACTGGAGTTAAGCTCCATTTTCCAGTTTCGATCTCCTGATCCAGTGCTTCTAGAAAGAAATCTTGCATACCATCATCAAAACTCACATCCTCTTTGGGGATTTCCTTGGATTTAGATATTCCAAGCGGATCCTGCATTAGAGGATCAAATTTAGGTTTTCTCTTAGGTTTTCTTCTAGGTTTTTCTCGCTTAGGGAGCAAACCATCTGCGACATCTGTAGCCGAGTTACCGCGAATTTTTGCATGTAGACCTTCATCTATAACTGCTCGCTCTCGTATTTTTTCAACAAGTGCTTCAGATACATCCGCTTTATCAAGAAGAGGTACGTAAAGTGTTCTATAAAATGCAGATTTTAGTAGAGCCTTTTGATCATCAGTCGCTTTTGGTGATGCAAGTATACATTTTTGAAGTGTACCACCGTCACTTTCTATATCGGCTACGAATTCCTCCACTTTTTTATCAGACCACGGAGCAATTTTTGAGACGTCACCTCTAAAAGCTTTGAGGATTTTTTTCGACCCAACACTCATCCATTTATCATTGAACTCCACAGGATTATATAAAGAAGCTCTAGTTAGTAAGGTTTTCATCCTTGAACTAACGTCAGGAGCATCTTTAACAGTTAAGTAAAGATGCCTAATCAATGAAAGAGCCACCTTGTCAGTATTTCCAAGAGCCCCATAGACTCCCAGAAATTTTTCAATCTTTGGTTTAAGATACATTGAATTAGGATTTGTCATCAAAAATTCTTGAACTTTCTGGTCAGTCCAATCTTTTAATTTTATGGAACTAATTTCTTCCTTTAGAGATTCTCCAGGTTTCGCCAGAAATTTTAAATCTGGATGCACATCACCAGCCTTTGCATATAAAAACTGAAATAGATCCATCATTGTTAGCTGAAGATCTCTGTCAGAGTATTCCTCAGTAGAAAGGGATTCTCTCATTCCTTTCATCATGTCAGAAATACCCAGTACATAGGTCTTAGCTTGATCTTCATCCCATTTTTTGACCTCATCAATCTCTGCCATCAAAGAAGAAACTTCAGATCTAAAAGTATCAAAAACTGCCCTGATTTGATCAGGACTTTTCTTACCACCATCAATGTTAGCTTTTTCATTTGGCATCACTACATTATAGCAGAAATAAGCCTAAAATTGAAGGTTTTATGCTCTTACTTGGCCATTACCACGGATTTGCCATTTATATGAAGTTAGTTCTCGTATTCCCATGGGACCACGTGCATGCAATTTTTGGGTACTGATTCCTACCTCAGCCCCAAGCCCATAAACTCCACCGTCTGTGAAACGGGTAGATGCATTTACATATACTGCTGCAGCATCAACAGATTTCAGGAATTTATCTGCAGCTTCTTTATTTTCAGTAACAATGGCCTCACTGTGACCAGAGCCATATGAATTAATATGATCTACCGCCTCTTCAAGACTATCAACGACCTTAATAGACATGGCTAGTCCCAAATACTCATTACCAAAGTCATCATCAGAAGCACTAGTAAGATTTTCATAGCCTTCTAGGGCATTAAATGACAGCTCATCAGCTCTTATTTGAACATCAGCCTCTCCAAGCTTCTTACAAAGCACAGGAAGATCAGAAATCCTGCTAGAATGGACAATTAAAGTATCTAAGGCATTGCAAACACTAGGACGATCAGTTTTTGCATTAAAAATAATCTCTGCTCCCATATTAGTATCTCCATCTTTATCAAAGTACGTGTGAACAACCCCAGCTCCAGTTTCAATAACTGGAATAAGAGAAGTGGTTCTTACAAAATCAATCAGACCCTTTCCTCCTCTAGGAACAATTACATCTACATATTTATCCATCTTCAAGAATTCACCCACAACTGCTCGATCATTTGGAAGAAGCTCAATTATATTTTTATTTTCAAGCACGCTTTCTATAATTTCCACAAGAACCTCATTAGATTTTTCAGATTGAGAACCTCCTTTTAACACACAGCAGTTTTTCGATTTAAAACATAGTGCAAAAATATCAATAACAACGTTTGGTCTTGCCTCAAAAATAACACCAATAACTCCAAGTGGTGTACGTACCTTCTTTAACTCTAAGCCATTCTCCAACGTCTTCTCGTCAATGATTTTATCAATAGGGGACTCGGTATCTGAAATCTCCCTGACACCATCTGCAATTGCAGTAATTCTTCCTTCATCCAACAAAATTCGATCATAAATTGAATCACTCTCTTCAATATGGCTTAAATCCTCAGAATTAGCCTTCAAAATATCACCGCTTCTCGCTTCTAGAACATCTGCCAACTTTTTTAGTGTCTCTCCAATACTTTGATCATCAAAAAGAACAAGCTTTCTACTCGCATCTTTTACTTTTTTTAAAGTTTCGACTAGATCCATATTAATCATTAAGTTCCTTTGCGCGCTTATAAGCTTCTTCAACAGCCTCCATTAAGATTTTATCAAACCCAGACGCATCAAGATGTTTGACTGCGGCCTCTGTTGTACCACCCCTTGAAGAAATCTTACTAATTAGTTTACCAGAGCAGTCTTCTCCTTCTTCAAGAAGCTTTGCTGCTCCCAGAAACGTGCCACGTGCAATTTTACGAGCCTGTTCCTCAGAAAGCCCCATATCCATTGCTTTCATGCGCAAAGCACGATTCATATAGTAATAGTAAGCTGGCCCACTGCCTGATAGAGCCGTTATTTTATCTATATCGTCCTCATTATCAACCTCAACCTCAGTACCAAAACTCATCAATATATCCACTATTGCATCCTTCTCCTCATTCAGTACATCATCACTCGCATACCAACCACTAAACGCAGCTCCTACTTGCAGTGGCAGGTTAGGCATAACACGCACAATTTTCTTTGAACCTAATACTTTTATAATCTTTTCAACACTTACTCCAGCCATTATGGAAATGACAAGCTTCCCGCTAAGATCTGCGCCTGAGCCAATTGACTCAAAAGACTGTGGCTTTACAGCGATTACAACAGCATCTGCCCCGATTACCTTTTCAGATAGATCATCCTCTTTATCACATCCAACAACTTCAAAACCGCCTCTTTCTAGTGCGTCATAAATGGATTGCCCCATATTTCCAAGACCAACAATACAAATTTTCATTATAAAAATGATTAGTCAGATTTTTTCTTTGGCCTAAAGTATGAACCAATGTGTTCACCATTAAGAACTCTAACAACAACGTCCTTTGCGGAGCTATTAGCAATATAAACTCCAGTACCATGTCTCGCTACTTCTTGAGCCATCTTAAACTTGGTCTCCATCCCTCCTTTTCCAAAAGAAGACTTATCTTCAGTAATAATATTCTCAGGAATTTCCTGATCAAAATCAAATTCAGGGATAACAACACCCTTTTCGTCATAAACTCCATCAATACTGCTCAAAATCAGGAATACATCTGCAAAGAGCATCTTTGAAACAATTCCCGCAAGCTCATCATTATCAGTAAACATAAGCTCATCAATACATACAAAATCATTCTCATTCATAATGGGGATAATGTCCTCATTAAAAAGAGACTGAATACAGTTCTTTGTATTTAGGAAATGATTTCTATTCTCAAAATCCTGCCTAGTGGCAAGCATCTGAGCTACAGTCACACCATGTTCCTTGAATAGTCCTGAATATATCTCCATGAGCTTAACTTGGCCAACAACCGCACGCAGCTGCCTGTTAGTTACATCATCATATTTAAGT
>JABJOK010000114.1 GCA_018664365.1 Candidatus Peregrinibacteria bacterium
AGCTGACGGTGACTGTTGAGGACTACTCTGCATCTCAGCACATCGTCCTCCACGGAGTCATCGGGTCTGGCCTTGAGATCGTTCAGTCCACCTTCTAAGAATTGTGATGAACGCCGGCGCAAGGAGCGCGGCGAAACAAAGGGTACGGGCAACGACGAATTAGATAACTTCTCTCACGAGCTTGCTCGCGAGGCGAAGTGTCCACAAGTAATCGTTGCCTGTTCCTCCTGTCCCACTATTTAGTTAACAGCTTTCTTCTACGGGGTGGAATACTTGGTCAATTGCTGGTGCTCCTGTTGCCTGAATGCTTGCCCTAATTTCTTCACTCTCTCTGATCGCTGCAACTTCAGTTTCAGGAACTGCACTTAATGACGCAGTTATTTTAACAATAGCTGCATTCTCAAAGCTTTCGTTATCTATTACTACATTACACCCTCTAGCTTCTAAGGCACTTATAGCCTCTTTCATTCCTGGTGAATTTGGTGATTGTGTCACAATTGAATATGTAACATTACCTTCTTCATCTATTCTTGATGATGGAGTTTGGAAAGGGTGGTAAGGAACTCCTGCTTCTCTCAGTAGTTGAGATTGATGCTGCCCTTGTGGAGTGCTGGATGCTTCTTGTGGTGATGCTTGAACTCCTTGAGCATCTGGTGATTCTGTCATGTTCTTATGTTTAAGATTAATGTTTAATTTTTATCCCTGCATTACCTTGTTTGCTATTTGCTCTGCGTGCTTCACTTTTCTAATATTTTTGTAAAGTGCTGATACTGGGTAATCTAATTTCATTGATCCATTTCTTATTAGGATCTGAAAAACAAGCTCTGCTTTGTTTGCGAATTTTATATCTCCGTACTTTCCAGTGTTAATCTTTGCTCCTCTTCTAACGTGTCTATTGTTCGATGGATCGTTGCATATTGCTCTGATAGCTGATGATATTTCTGGAATTGCTAGGGAAGGTTCAAATTTAAACTTCTGCCTACGATCGACTGGTTTATTTGTAAAATGAGGAGTTCTAATGTTAGCAGTTTTTCCATCTTCAGTTAGCAGGTGAGCATTTTCACTTGATTGCATCTCAAGAAGGAAAAGGTTGTACTCTTCAATTTCTGGAGGTATGTCCCCTTCTCCGAACAGTCTACTACCGTATCTCTCAATAAGCGCTTGGCTCACAGTCTCTTTGTGCCTTTGGAACCTCTCATTAGTATCTCTATCACGTTGATAGAATTTGATGGCATCCTGTGAGGCACTTGCTGGTCCAGAGAATTGCTGTCCGTCAACGGCTAGCTGTGTATAAATTTTACCTGTTTTGAAATTTCCACTTTTGCTTAAATTCGTCATTATCTTTCCAAACCTGCTTAAAATCTTGTGACGTCCTTTTGGATTGATGAATGGATGTCCACAATATGTGCTTACTATCGGAGTGAAAATTTTATCAAATATTTTTCTATCTAGCGGCATCTCCTCTTTTCCATCAGGCCCTTTCAGTACCGCTCTATATTGGCCACTCTCAACGTCATATTTTGTTCCTGTGATTTTATAACTTTCCCCATCACGTTCAAAGGATTGCCCTTCGAAAATTTCTTTCACCATTCCATGAGCATCCTTTGCTTTTCCGCTTAC
Organism: Candidatus Peregrinibacteria bacterium; assembly: GCA_018664365.1. Classification (GTDB taxonomy): domain Bacteria; phylum Patescibacteriota; class Gracilibacteria; order UBA1369; family LOWO2-01-FULL-3; genus JABJOK01. Next base: position 1,621 of record JABJOK010000114.1, read on the forward strand.
ATCTCTAAACCTGAGGTTGGCATTTTTTGCTTTTCCGTTCTTTCCAATAATCACGTCCCATCCAAGTAGATCATCGAATTCTTCTTGGTGCTTTTGTATAAGAGCTGGGCCTCTAGAGTTTTTACTATATTTAAGACTTGCATATATATTTGGCTGATCCCCACTTGTCCCTTTTTCTTTTCTATAACCTCGTGGATAGTCCTTTGTCATAAGGGTTTCAGGGGCTTCAACCTCCTGAAATGCTGGACCTTTAGGAGTGTCAAAATTATCAATTACTGAGAACATATTGATGCGAACTGGTTTCAGGAATGTATTGTCGTCGCAGAGTCCTCCAGGTGTTGTTCTTGGATTAGTTGCATGATCAAGGTTTGTGTTACTTGCTCGATTTAACTTGTCCCTAACTCTACCTTTCCAGCCCTCACTGATGTCTGTCATCCTCATAAAATCTCCTGATTCTGTTCCGAACATGTATAGCTCTCCATCCTCTCCATCAGGCCCTTTATCTCCTTCGAAAATGGACAACATGTCTCCAGCTAAAAGATCTACGCTTTCTACTTCTGCCGCCCCTCCATATTCTTCAAATATTTGCTCCATCATCGCAATGATGGTTTCTGATTTTCCTGCTCCACTATCTCCTGCAAGTACCGCTGTTTTTCTAAGTCCGTTTTTAAACTTTATCGTTAGAGCTGAACCGTGTACTGACATTCCTCCTTCTGCTTCAATTTTCTCATTAGCTACTGTTAGAAGTGGTTTTTTGAGGTATCCCATATAATCTGTGATGTTTTCACGATCTACCCATGAAACTGGTAGTAGTGAACCATCGTCTTTTTGATCAAAGTAATATCCAACCTTGTAATTTTCTCCCATAACTTTCTCAGGTATTCCAAGGAAGCTGACTGAATCAGGGTTTAGACTGTCTATATCATCAAGCGACACATCAAATTGTGGCATTAGCCTTAATTCTTCAGCAATGTAGTGCGCGTATGATCTATGCATTACTAACATTGTTCTAACTGGTCCAATCTGCACCATTTTACAAATATAGTCCTTTGGGTTCATTGTTTCTACAAAGCTTCCAAGTCTATTTGAAAAGTAATCTTTATCTGGTGCATCCTTTCCATCTCCATCTCTTCTTGCAATCATACGATCATGTCCTGCAACACGTGCTGCGCCTCCTGTTACCATATCTGGGCATGGATCTGTGGCAACAGACTCACCGGCAAATTCTGATTTACCAATAAGACTTTGTGCCCATCCTGGCAGTGACGAATTTCCTTTTAATCCATCCATTGAAGCGTATCCAGCCTGAAATGCTGGTTTGTATTTTATTTTTTCTTCATCTTCTTCTGTGGTAAATGCCTGTATGAAAGACTGTAAATATTCTTCAACTTTCCTTGTTGCTCCACGCAAGATATCTCCACCTTTTTCTGTTGAAAAATTTTCAAGAGTTTTCCTTACGTGCTCATTGATTTTCTGCTGAACTGCTTCTGACCTACTAAGTTTTAATTCTGGAACCCTCGCCTGTAAGTCTAATGCTAAAATTTTGATTGTGTGATCTGCAAATAATTCATTTGCAATTGCTACGACTATTCTTGAATGGATGTCTTTGTTCCTACCTCTCCTCTTAAACATATCGACAAATACGTGGGATCCATATTCAGCTATTATTTCTTCATCGGTCATTTGCTTAAGCTCTGGAATTTGATTTTTTATTTCTAATAAGAAGTAATTAAAGAGCCTTCCAAAATCTGTTGTTTCAATAAAGTCTTGTGGACTTTTGCAATCTGCTGCTCTGATTGTAACCATTGTTCCAAGTGAGTGTGGCTCTATTCGTGTAAGGTAATCTGATAATCCTTCTGGAAAAGGCTGAACAGGCATACCACCCTCCCTGGCTCTAACTTGTGCATCTTTTACTTCATTTAGAAGAGCGAATTTGTCGGCTAAAGTTATGGGATCTTCTATCCCTGCTGCCTCTCTCCTTTTTTCTTCCTTTGCAATAATTTCAGGGAAGTATGTTTCTAAATAGTGATCAACTGAGGCCTCTACGAAGGCTCCTTTTTCTTTCAGCGCTGCCACTGTATTACTCTCTGAGTCTGGAAAAATGCTATTGAGAGCATTGTGAATAGGCTTTGCGTCTCCTGCTTTTGTAAGATCTTGCCTGTTTTTTTGAAAATCATTCCAATACTTAAATAAAATTCTTAAATCAGTTTCGACTTTTAAGCCGAGTAGTTCATATCCATTTTCTGTTCCATCCACAGTCCCTCCAAACGAGATCCTTACAAATCCTCCAGCTTGGGGGACAAGTCCAATTCCTCTTTCTTCTGCAATTCTATTAAGAAACTTCAAGAGTGCTTTTTCATCTTTTCCTGTTTTATCTAATTGAACACATACATAAAATGGACCTTCAGGAACTATTGTTCTATCAGAAATACCTTCTATTTCCCGGTCCAGTCTGCCAATTGCTTTAAGTGCTGCTTTTTTTCTTTCTGCAGTATCGCGCTGAGTTAATTTTTCTAAACGAAGCCCCGTAAGATCATCAATAAAATTACTTATGTACTTAGCTTCATCGTGTCCTGATGCTTGTCGAATTGTGTAAAAATCAAGATCGTTTCTAGCTTTTAGCAAAGCTAAATAAACTGGAGAGCTAACCTTTTCAATGTCTAAAAACTCGTTTTCTAACATGTTATCTATGACTTCTCGTGCGTCACCTGTTGCAATTGTCGGCCTTAATCTGTTGCATACACTTTTTACTGTTAATCCTGTTTCAAGCGTTTCAATGTCCATATAAAGCGACATTGCATGAATAGAGGTGGTATTTCTTTCTATATACTCCTCAAGGGTTTCACCTTTATTGTTTTCACTCTTGTCATTTGTAACTACGACACCTGTTCTTCCTCCGGCTCTCATTGCCCATTTTGTTGTTGGTACTACGCAGTGAATTGTTACATGGTTTGGAAAGTTAGTTCTCTTTCGCTCATAGAACTCTGCAAACGATGGATATCCCTGTGCTTCTTTTATCTCTGTATCAACTTGGCATTTGTAGGCTTCGTCAGCCACTATTGTTAAACCGTATTCAGATGCGATGTCGAGAATTTTTAGCTTCTCCTCATCTCTTAGTACTTTACCAGTTGGATTTTGGGGATCGTTTACTACAAATAGAATACTTTTGAAATAAACATCAGCAATTTCTGGGAATCCCATTAAAATCTCTCTTTTTCTTTTTAGATCTGCCTCTAGTCCGGCTAGATCCATATTCCCCTGCGCATTAACCTTTATTTCAATGTGGTTCCCCTTTGGATAGTCCTCTTTGTCTAAA
>JABJOK010000115.1 GCA_018664365.1 Candidatus Peregrinibacteria bacterium
AGGCTCCCCAAGAGATAGCTAAAGAGATTATAGAAAACCTAAAAACAGGAGATTTTATTGAAAAAGCAGAAGTTGCAGGCCCAGGATTTATAAATGTTTACCTTTCAAAGAAATATTTAGAAGAGGAGTCAAAAAAAGCTCTTAAAGATGATTATGGTAGGTCAAAGATAGGAGATAATAAGAATATTATAGTTGAATATAGTGCTCCAAATATCGCAAAGCCGCTTGGAGTACATCATCTGCTTTCAACAATTATTGGGCAGAGTATTTACAATCTATATAAAGAACTAGGGTTTAATGCAATAAGCGTAAACCATATTGGAGATTGGGGGACACAGTTTGGAAAATTAATCTTCGCATATAAGAAATGGGGTAAAAAGGAGGATGTTGAGAAAGCACCTATAGACGAGCTTCTTAAGCTTTACGTTAGATTTCACGATGAAGCTGAAAAAGATGAAAAACTTGAGGATGAAGGAAGAAAAGAATTTAGAAAATTTGAAGAAGGAGATGAGGAGAATAGAGAACTTTGGAAGTGGTTTGTAGATGAATCAATGAAGGCAATTAATAAAACATACGACAAAATTGGAGGAATTAATTTTGATAAAACACAGGGAGAAAGCTTTTATGAAGACAAAATGGCTCCTGTATTAGAGGAGGGGAAGGAAAAAGGAATATTTGTAGAGGGAGATGAAGGTTCATTCATTGTTGAGTACGAAGACGAAAACATGACTCCGTTTGTAGTTCAGAAAAAAGATGGAGCAACTCTTTACTCAACTCGTGATCTAGCAACGATTAAATACAGAGTTGATACTTGGAGCCCAGAAAAAATACTTTATGTTGTTGATGTAGCTCAAAGTCTTCATTTCAAACAGTTATACGAAGCAGCATCAAGATTCGATTGGTACGACGATCAAGCAACTCACGTTGTTTTTGGAAGAATGCATATGAAGGACGGAAAGATGAGCACAAGAAAAGGGAATGTCATTCTACTTGAAGACGTATTAGATGAGGCTGTTAAAAGAGCAGGGGAAATAATTGAAGATAAGAATCCAGATCTAAAAAATAAAGATGAAGTAGCAAGGATAGTAGGAATAGGATCGGTTAAATACAATATTCTTTCACAGAACAGAATCACAGATATCACATTTGATTGGGACACAATGCTCTCACTTGATGGTAATAGTGCACCATATCTTCAGTACACATATGCACGTGCAAAGAGCATCCTCAGAAAGGCAAAAGCGGCTACTGAAGAATCTCCATCAGATCAAAAACCAGAAGACACGGCCAAAATCGAAGAAAAAACTAAGTCTCTACTAAGAGCACTTCCCAAATATAAGGAATACATTGCAAGAGCAGCAGAAGAATATAAGCCCAATGTACTTACCAATTACCTCTTTGATTTAGCTCAAAAATTCAATTCTTTTTACAACACAGTGCCAGTACTAAAGGCAAAAATTGAAGATCAGGAGGCTCGACTAGAATTGACAGAGGCGACAAGCAAAATACTTAAGAATGGACTTGCGTTACTTGGTGTTGAAGTCGTTGAAGAGATGTAATATACTGCGTGCGCTTTTAGCCTATATGGCTTTAAACGCGGAGAGATGGCTGAGCGGTCGAAAGCGATAGTCTTGAAAACTATTGTAGGGCAACCTACCCAGGGTTCGAATCCCTGTCTCTCCGCCATTTTTGTATAAAAAAATATACAAAGAATGCCTATCTGCTATCATGCAAAAGCACTAAATCAATCAAATGAATAAGAAGAATCTAACAAATTTTTTCTTCGAGCTAGGTCAGCTTAAAAGAATCAAGCATGAAGGATGGAGGATCATAGGGGTAGAGGCTCCAGAGTCAGTAGCAGAACATTCACTTCGAGCTGCACAAATTGGATACCTTCTAGCTGAAATGGAGGGATATAAAAAGCCAGAGGAGGTAGTTACAATGATTGCCTTCCATGACATTGGTGAATGCAGAATCGGAGATCTTCATAAAGTGGCCAGCAGGTACGTAGAAGCAGATGAAGAAAAAGCTGTAAAAGAACAGACGAAACCACTCAAGAAAACTGGAGAAAAGATTTTGGATATGTGGAAAAAAGTAGAAAAACAATCAACAAAGGCAGGACAAATAGCAAAAGACGCTGATTACCTAGAGCAGGCAGTAACCGCTAGAGAGTACATGGAAATAGGACATAAAAAAGCTAGCGACTGGATCAAAAACATTTCAAAAAGATTAAAGACCAAGAGTGCAAAGCAACTACTTACAGAGATTAAAAAAACAAATCCCAACACTTGGTGGCAGGGCTTAAAAAAAGTTTAATTCTAGTATAAACTATCGGCATGATTGAAGGGCTTATCAAAGTTCGTAACCTAATGATTAAAGGTCTCTACAGGGCTATTGTAAGACCAATACTTTTTAGAATAGACCCAGAGAAGATTCACGATATCTTTATTAAAGTAGGCAAGACACTAGGAAAAGTGACAATCCTGAAGGCGATAACTGCATTTTTCTTCCAGTATAGAAACGAAAAACTGCATCAGGAATTAGTTGGGATTAAATTTGAAAATCCCATAGGTCTTGCAGCAGGTTTTGATAAAAACGCAGAGATGACAGACCTTATAAGATCTGTAGGATTTGGACATATTGAGGTGGGATCAATAACAGGAGAGCCCTGCAAAGGAAATGAAAAACCGCGTCTTTGGAGACTTAAAAAGTCAAAAGGCCTTGTTGTTTGGTATGCATTAAAAAATGATGGATGTAAAAGAATTGCTAAGCGATTAGAAGGCAAAAAGTTTAATCTCCCAATTGGAATCAGCATTGCAAAGACTAATTCGGAAGCTACCGTCACAAAAGAAGAAGGAATAAAGGACTATTTGAAGGCCTACAGAACCCTAAAAGATCTTGGAGACTACATCACAATTAATATTAGTTGTCCGAATGCATATGGAGGGCAACCTTTTACAAATGCAAAAGATTTGGATCAATTATTGATGAGGATAAATGAAATTAGAAACAAGAAGCCAATATTTATAAAAATGCCTCCAGATTTATCTCACAAAGATCTGGATGAGGTTTTAGACACAATCAAGTACCATAGAATAGATGGAATTATATGTGCAAATTTAACCAAGGATAGAAAGAACAAGAAGATCTCAGAAAAAGTTAAGGACACAGGAATCCCAGAGGTAGGAGGAGTAAGCGGACAGCCAGTCAGAGAACTCTCTACGGAGATGATCAAATATATCTATAAAAAGACAAACGGCAAATATGTGATTGTAGGATGTGGAGGAGTATTCACAGCAAAGGATGCCTATGAAAAAATTAGAGCAGGAGCAACATTAATCCAGTTGATTACTGGAATGATTTATCAAGGCCCACAAGCAATTGGAGAAATCAACCAAGGGCTACTGCGTCTACTAGAAAAAGATGGATTCAAGAGAATATCGCAGGCTATTGGTATAGATGCTAATAAGTAACTACTTTGTGTCGTCACTTCCAGCCTCAAAGGACTTAACTCCAAGCGACTCTACATAATACGTTGTTCCATCTTCAAACTCACCACGCACGCCAGCTACAACAATGTACTGAACGCTTTCTTCATACGAGACAGACATGGATGAGGAAACTTCCACAAGGCCATTCGATACATCTATCTTAGGCATATAAAAATCATCTCCATATTCATATATAAGCTCGTTATCTTCCTTAATAAGTGAATATTGAACACCGTCTAAACATGGGTTTATTCCATCATTTCCATATGGATGACATAAAAGAACATCCACAATATAGGAATCAGCTTCAACATCTTTAAATTTAACTTTTACATCTGTACCCTGAGCTGGAGCATTAACAGGAAATACAACTTCGGGTTCATCAATCATTTTAGGGATAGGGATGGAAACCGTTTTCTTTGCCATATAACCATCTTCAAATTCAATAACTATTTCATATTCCAAGTTTTTTTCATCAAGATCCTTTTCTGAAATTTGAGCCTCGCATCGATGAGGGAAAACTGGTCTATGGCACATAGATCCATTTTCCTCCACTGTCATTATCTTAGGTTGAATGCCCTCAGGGAGATCAGAAGTATAAAGGCTATA
>JABJOK010000036.1 GCA_018664365.1 Candidatus Peregrinibacteria bacterium
TAAAGTTTCTCTAAAATTTCAGTATCATCGCTCTGCAATAAAAAAACACATGTTCACAGGAATCATACAAGAAACAGGAATAGTAGAATCGATTGAAAAATCGGGAAAAACAGCCAGCTTTATAATATCGGCAAAGAAAATTCTAAAAGATAAAAAAATCGGTGATTCTATTGCTGTAAACGGAGCATGTATGACTATAACGGCGATAGAAGCTGAATCCTTTTCATTTGATGCGATACAGGAATCTCTCGAAAAGACAAACCTCAAGAATTTAGAGAAAAAATCAAAGGTAAATTTAGAAGGAGCCCTAACATTGAAACAAGCAATAGATGGACATTTAGTTCAGGGACATGTAGACGAGACAGGAACAGTTGTAGAACTGAATCACAAGGAAGACAGATCTCAACTTAGAATCAAATACCCTTCTCAAATAACAAAATATTTAGCCTTTAAAGGCTCAATAACAATAAACGGAGTAAGCTTAACAATATCAGATCTAAAGGAAGAATATCTTGCAGTAGACCTAATCCCCCACACTCTAAAAGAAACAAACTTAGGAGGCTTAAAAAAAGGTGACCTAGTAAACCTAGAAGCAGACATGATCGCCAGATACCTTGAAAGCATCCTCAATGAGAAGAACAATGAAGCAAAATATGACTATTTAAAAGACCGAAACCTCTTATAATGGAACTAGATACAAAAAACATAAAAATAGATGGATCATCAGTAAAAGTAGGAATAATAGTCCCTTACTTCAACGAATCAATCGGACTAGAACTCCTTAAAAACTGCAAGGACGAGCTTTTAGAGCAAAACGTAGCCGAAGAAAACATATCAATCACAAGAGTAGCCGGAGCATTGGAAACTCCCTTTGCAGCAAGCAAAATAATTCAAACGGAGCAGCCAGACGCAGTAATTACACTAGGTGCAATAATAAAAGGGGAAACAAGCCACTATGACCTAGTAACAGAAAAAACATACGACGGATTAATGGCAGTTCAGCTAAACACTGGGATACCAATTATTTTTGGAATACTCACCTGCGAAAACGAGAAACAGGCAAAAGAAAGATCAAGTAAAAAAGGACTAAACAAGGGGAAACAAGCTGCACAAGCCGCTCTTATACAGGCAACCCTCTAACCCTAAAATATGGAAATACGAACACTTCACGACCTTAAAGAAATTGAAGGCAAACGCATTTTAGTAAGAGTAGATTTTAATGTACCCCTCAAGGAAGATGGAACAGTTCAAGACGACACAAGAATTGAAGCAGCACTTCCCACAATTAAGCATCTAATTGAAAAAAAAGCTAAAATAATTTTGCTGAGCCATCTAGGACGACCAGGTGGTGAAATAAAAGAAGAGCTAAGATTAACAAAAGTCGCTGAACACCTTTCAAACCTAATACAACAGCCGGTAAATAAACTTGATGAAGTGATCGGAAATAATGTAGAAGAAGCGATTAAAGAAATGAAAAATGGAGAAATAGTAATGCTAGAGAACACACGCTTTCACGCAGAAGAAAAAAAATGTGAAGAAGAGTTTACTAAAAAATTAGCCTCTCTGGGAGACATATATGTGAACGATGCATTTGGAGCAGCTCACAGGAAGCACGCCTCCACAGCGGGAATAGCAGACCACATAGAAGCATATGCTGGATTCCTTATGGAGAAAGAAATCAAAGCACTATCCCCTATACTAAACGAGGAACCAAAACGCCCACTAACAATGATTTTTGGAGGAGCCAAAATTGATACAAAAATAGGAGTTATTAAAAACTTCCTAGATAAAGCTGATTATTTTCTGATAGGAGGAGCACTAGCAAATACATTCCTAAGTGCAGCAGGATTCAACGTAGCAAAATCACTATATGAAGAAGAAAAAACAGACATTGCCAGAGAAATTATGCTAGAAGCTGAAAAAGAAAATCACCAATTCCTGATACCCGAAGATGTAATAGCAGCCAGTGAAATCGCCGAAGATGCTGAAACAATTGACATACCTGCACGCGACGTTATAGGAGACATGAAAATCCTTGATATTGGCAAACTCACAACAGAAAAGTATAAAGAAATAATAAGAAAATCTGGAACAATAATCTGGAATGGACCAGTAGGTCTAACAGAATTCACACCGTTTCAAAATGGCTCAAGGGCAATTGCAGAAGAAATAGCAGATAACGACTGCGTCTCAATCCTAGGAGGAGGAGACACTATAGACTGCATAAACAGATTCAATATCAATGAAGAAAAATACACCCATGTCTCAACAGGTGGTGGTGCAAGTCTTGAATTCTTAGCAGGTGAAGGCCTTCCAGGAATTGAATGTCTTAAAAAATAATTAAAGCTCAGCTATACAGTCAATCTCAACCTTAACGTTTTTAGGCAAGGTCGCTACTTCAACAGTTGCACGAGCCGGCTTAATTTCATTATCAAAATATTTGGAATAAACCTCGTTCACTTCAGTAAAATCACTCATCGAATCCAAATAAATAGTTGTTTTAACAGCTTTATTCATATCGCTTCCAGCAGCAGACAAGACAGCACTTAAATTAGTTAAAACTTGATTAGCTTGTTCAACAACACCTCCTTCAACCATTTGTCCATCAGATTTTAGGGGAATTTGACCACTACAAAAAACAAAACCACCGCTTTTAATAGCCTGAGAATATGGTCCAATAGCCTGAGGGGCATCATCAGTTTTTACAACTTCCATGGTATTTATTTATGAATAATTTTATTTTTAATCTTCTCTACTTTTTGCTGTAAAGATTTCCAACCATGACTCTTGATCCGCTTTCTAAACCTAATGTTCAGCCTATTGAAAATATTGTCACTCAAAACATAAACTCCATGCGCAATAAACGGTGCTGCAAAAACATCAATAGAATAGTGAACATGCATTAACAAAACAGTAGACCCCAGAATCACAGATGCGACCAACATGAACCACCTAAAAACAGTATTCTTGAAAATAAGAAAAGCCAAAAAAGGAACAGCTGTATGACCAGAAAAGAAAAGGTCATTTCGAAATGCAAGATCCTTAAGGGGATTGTTCAAAACAATATGCTCAAAATGGAATCCATCAGGAGGGCCAATGTCAGTCAAAAGGTTAAAACAAGCCCTTACTAACATCAAGATCCCAAAAGTCTTTAGAACGAAAGGAGCCTTTTCAGGAGAAATAAATAAAGGATAAAGAACAATCAAAAAGATCACCAAATAAAACCCCCATATAAACAAAAAATCCAAATTTAAAACCGGCAAAAGGTTAAGAAGAGAATCCCCTACAGCAGGTAAATCAAAACTGTCCTTAAATGTTCCTACGATGTCAGTAACAAATATTGAAGAAAGAAACACCAAGATCCCAACAAGTAAAGACACAGAGTAAGCCTTGTCTCCTAAAAGAACCTTCCAATGATGAACTAGCTTCCTAAAGTGCAATTTCATAAATAAAAAAATTATTGCTTGTTCCCCTCATCATCATCATCCTTCTTCCTAAGACTCCACCTCTTAATCTTATCATTGATATCAGTAACCTTTCGGCTATATCTCTCTCTAGAAACCTTTCTAACACGTTCAATACGATCTGGATCTATATTTAACTCAGGAGGTGGCAACGTAGCTAAAGAGAATGTCTTAGAGGGCATACCATCAATAAGAAGTCTCATATATGCATGGAACTTACTCAGGGACACTAAGTCAGGAGGAAGAACCTCTTCACCGTATTGCTGAGAAACATATTCAGCATCATCAAAACCAACCTGGAAAGAAAAGAGTGTACCCACATTACCAAATACAGCATCACGAACCTCATCTGGCATCTGAGCAATATACTGATTTGCCATCGTGAGATTCAACTTATACTTTCGTGCCTCAGAAAGAATCGTCGCGAAGGCATCAGTAGCAAAATTTTGGAACTCATCCACGTATAGATAAAAGTCTCTACGATCTTTTTCAGGAATACTCGCCCTACTCATAGCATCAAGCTGGAATTTAGTAATAAACATTGATCCTAGCAAAGCAGAATTATCCTCTCCGATTTTTCCCTTTGAAAGATTAATAATAACAATCTTCCCATGATCCATAGCAAATCTTAGATCAATCGTACTCTTCGGCTGACCTACAATATTTCTTATAGTAGAGCTAGACAAAAATTGTCCGACCTTATTTTGAATAGGAGAAATAGCTTCAACTCGCAATTTATCTTGCATCTTTTCAAACTCATCAAACCAAAAACTTCTAACCACAGGGTCCTGAATCTTTTTCATAACCTGTCTACGATAATCTTGATCAGCTAACATACGAGGAATTCCTAACATTGTAGTTCCAGGGTATTCCAACAAGGCAAGAATCGTATTTCGAAGTATATGTTCCAAACGTGGCCCCCAACTCTCTGCATAGATCTTCTTGAAAATCCCAACCAATCCACTACAAACAATTGAACCCAGAGCCGGATCAACATTTTCCAACATATTAAAAGCTACCGCATACTCAGTATCAGATGGATCAATCAAAATCACATCATTGGTTCTATTAGCAGGTATAAAATTCAAAACCGCATCAGCAAGATCTCCATGTGGATCAATAACTCCAACCCCTCGACCCGCCATGATATCGGAATAAACCATATTTTCGAGAAGGGTGGATTTACCCATACCCGTCTTTCCTATTACGTAAACATGTCTACGTCGATCCAAAGGTTTTACACCAAAAACTTGCTTAGCACCTCTATAATTAGTTTTACCTAAAACTGTAATAGGCTCATCAGGATTTTCTAAATCTGTTGGTAAATCAACAGGTGGCTCCAACTTACGACTTTGAACCCAAAAAATAGTCGGAGTCTTAACTAGTAAATTAGGCATATGATAAACAGTTGCAAGCTCCTCGTTATTCATAACCATTGGGTATCGAATAAGACGATGTCTGTAAGCATCTAAAGCCTGTTTTCCTGTATAAACTTCTCCATGCTTAAAACTATTTAAATGAGGATAATTGAACTGTTTAAAAGCCCCAACAATTTCTTTCAACTTCACCGTAGCCTTTTTGTGATCCTTTGTTTTAGGAACGTGAGTAATACGAATATTTACCTCAAAAAGTGGCCTAACCACTTTATCAATAGCCGCATCCATATCACTCTCTCTCTCATGTGATTTATTAGTAAGCTCTTCAACATCATCATGAGAAGAAATGCTCCCTCCCATACCCGAAACCCCTCTTCCAGAATCAATTCCGGCCGTAACCATCAATCCCTGAATCCAGAAAAAGAAATAAACAGGAAAGAAAACAACCTTTGGCCAAACTTTTCTAGTACAAAAAGCCCCAGCATAAGCATTTGCTAACCTTTCAACATTACCAAAAACACCTTTTTTCAAAATCTTTACGCACTTAGTGAAAATTATTCTCCACTTATCAGGCAAAGGCATTGCAACAATTTGAATCCACGCCTGGTCCTCAGGGTTCTCAAACTTAACTAGAGAAGCAGTTATTCCCGCCATGGTATCAATGGTCACTCGCGCAAGCCTATCTTCAAACTGAGGATATCTTTTAATTGGAAAAACATCAGGATCAGTGAATTTTATTTCAGTAGAGACAGCATTTTCATCATATTTATTTCCATATGCATAATCAGGGCAGTCCTCAATCTCCACATCAGGATATTGTGCATAAATTTGACCTTCCACCAAATTGCGAAGATGCTCAGGAAAAGCTACATAAAACTTGATTTGACGATTAGTACTCGCAATCTCAAAACTAACCTGCTCACTAGAGTACCCCATCAAACGTTGGAACAAACTAAACTTAGTATCAATACCGTGCAAGGTAGCAAAAATCTGCTCAGCCACAATTGGTCCAGACTCACTCTCCTTAGGGACTCTCACCTGCAGAACAGTATATTGAACCCTGTAAGCCCTTCTAACACGATTAAATCCAGAAACAACAACATATATCAAACTCATGCCCAGAAGGACTCCCATCGAACTTATTAGAATAAGGAACACATCACTCATACAATACTTTTACACCAAGGAATTATACCTTAAGTTTTGCTTGTATCAAAAAATCTTTGCAAAATAACTTGTGCAGCATAAGCATCCCTGCCTAAAATCTTTTTATCACCCCTCCCCGTAGCCTCATTCATCAATTCATCCGCCTCAAAAGAACTAAAGCGTTCATCAAAAAGAATTACATCTAAATCAGATTCTTCACGCAATTTCTCTACAAATGATTCAACATCAGCCATAACTCTATTTTCTCTATTTTGAAATTCAACACTCAAAGGCAAGCCAACAACAATCTGAGCAATATCTAACTCATTGCAAGTTTGCACAATTTCACCAACAAGCTTATCAACTCCAGTGTTCACAATCACACCACGAGGAAAAGCTATACAAAAATCGGCCTCACCAGTGGCAAGACCGACACGTTTAGTACCAAAATCAATTCCTAGAACTTTTCCCATATTATTCCTCTAAAGCTTCAATAACAACAACTACCTTTTCCTCCATCTTATCTCCTAGCTTAACTGCAATCTTGTGTTCACCAAGTTCCTTGATAGGATCCATTAAAATAAGGTCCTTGCTCAACTCTAAATTAGTAGCAGCCTTAATTGCATCAAGAACCTCTTGTTCAGCAACAGAACCATAAAGGTGCCCTTTTTCACTAACCTTCTCTTTCAAAGTAACAGTTAGTCCCTTCAATTTAGCAGCAGCATCCTTAGAATTTTCAAGAATCTGTTCTTTTTGCATAACACGCTTTTCATTGCGCTTTTCAGCCAAAGCGAGTACGTCTTTAGTTGCCAAAACAGCTATACCATTAGGCAAAAGATAATTTCTAAAATATCCAGGTTTAACATCAATAATGTCACCACGATATCCGCGTTTTTTTACGTCTTTATTAAGTAGAACTTGCATAATTATTTACGTTAAATGCCATATATAAATACACAAGAATCCGTCTTAAGTAAAGCAAAAATTTACCTTTCAAACTTCCACATACCAATCCCGGCAAATCTATCACTTGAAAAAGTCACTCCCTCCATCGAAATACCAGAAACCTTTCCGTCTGAAGCATAGAAGTAAACTGGTCTATATAAGAATATAGCAGGGACGTCTTCCTTAAGATTTTCAGCTAACTCTTTAAGAGCATCCTCACGTCGATCCTGATTAAATAAAAATCTTATATCCTCAATGAGAGTATCAACACCAAAACTTTTGTAGTTAGAAAGGTTCTGCCCCATAGGGTTAGCCTGAGTTGAGTGCCAATAAGAGTAAGTATCTAAATTATATCCAAGGCTTTGTCCTACAAGAAGCAGATCATAGCTTCTTTTTGAAATTCTATCCCTAAAGACATCCTCAGGTAAAAACTCAACCTGAATCGAAAATCCAATAGACTCCCAAGCAGTTTGCAAATAATCAACAACCTTTGTGGTCTCAGAATATAAATCAGTGCCCTCCTCATAAAGACGAGCAATTAGATTAAGCTCAAGCGCAATTCCATCATCATCATAACGAATCCCTTGTTTCTCAGTGTCTTCAGCCGGGTAATTAAAACCAGACTCTTTTAATAGACCATTTGCCTCATCCACATTCACCTGATATTCCCACTCTTCCTGGTTTAGCTCCATAAGTGGAGTATCAACACGCACCTTATCTTCAAACATATTAACAATTTCGCCTTTATCAATAGCCTTTTGTAATGACAACCTCACATCTTCATTCTCCTTTAAAATAGGTGCATCCATATTACAGAAAACAGCCGTATATTGAGGCAATTCATACTGGAATAGATCAAACCGATCATTGTTTTTAAAATCAGAAATATACTCACCAGTGACCTTAGTAACTCCATTCACAGTACCCAAATCCTCCACAAGCTGTTCCATTGTAGGA
>JABJOK010000116.1 GCA_018664365.1 Candidatus Peregrinibacteria bacterium
CTACTTTTATTGCAATAATGAGGGATTCAAAACCTATAGCTATTTGTAGTGTTCTTGGTGCAGCTATCGTTCCAGTTCTACTTGATGGATTACCTGAACCATGGGTTTTACTTCTCTATGTTTTGATCATAAATATTGGAGTACTTATTGTCTCTTACTATAAAGGATGGCGAAGCCTATCCGTAATTTCAGTTCTGTTTACAGCTCTATATGGAACATTAGCATTTGGTGAATTGATGAGTGATGAAAAGCTTACGATTTGGATCTTTATGGGTATCTATTATTTCTTCTTCCTTCTTACAAACATTGCCTCTATTTGGAGAACAAAGGTTAGTGCCTCAGCAGACCTCTTTGTAGGTGGGATAACTTCACTTTTGGCTTTGGGGTGGATAACTGTATTTGTTCCGGAACATTGGCAAAGTATAGTACTTAGTATTTTGGCGGTAGTTTCGCTTCTGTCAGTATTCCTAATGCTAAAACGCTCAGGTGATCTGAAAAAGAATATTTATATATATGCGGCAACAGCACTTACCTTTTTAGTGGCTGCAACTGCATTTGAATTAAAAGAATATGACACAGCATTAATTGCTGCATTATCTGTTGAGATAACCTTGGGGACACTGTTTGCACTTAAAGCTATGAAGGATGAAAAGGCTGCTGTTAGCGTTGCCGCTTTGCATATTATACCTATAATCCTTCTCTTCGGATCAGGAGCGCTGGAATACTCTGGTTGGCATAATGCTGTGACAGTACCTGGTCACGTTGTCTCTATGATTTTTGTAATTATGTCTTTATATATAACTGCATATTTTCTTGCTCATAAGTCCTATGAAACGCTTCTAGTTCTTAGCTCTGTCGCCTCTATGCTGGCAGTCTTGTTCCTATGGTTTTTGCTATACAGCGTGTTTGAAGACTTTAATCTTGCTAGAGGAATTGCCCTCGTCATCTATACAATCGTCGGAGTAGTCCTCTTATATAGATCTTACAAAGACGACCTAAAATATCTCCGTATTGGTAGTAGCGTACTTTTGGGAGGAGTTATTTTCCGTTTGTTCTTTGTAGAATTCTGGGAGATGCCAATTGCAGGAAAGGTTATTACTTCTTTCTTTGTAGGAGGGTTGCTTGTTGCTACAGCATTCTTTAATAAAAAATTACTTAAAAAATAGTGTATGAAATTTTTAAAAACACTTCTAATTTTTTGCTTACTGATGTCCTTCTCAGGAGTTTCGTTTGCAGTGGAAAAATCCGAAGAAATTGATCTTTCAATGTTTAAACAGGTATACGAACTTAGTGTTCCAGAAATCAAGGTATCTACTGTTGCAGAGTTTGAGCTTAAAAATTTACAGGAACACCCTGTAGTAATAGTTGAAAAAGAGTCTGGCGAACCTGTTTATTCTTCAATGTCTTCTGAGTTTATCTCTACTGATATTTCTTTTGATGTTGTTGAATCTTCCCAAACAATAGGAAATCCCGACGTACTATTTGATGGTAATTTTGATAATGCTGTGGAGTTTGACCTAGATAAGGATATGGGAGCTGCCTATATAGTATTTGAAACTAATAGGAAGGTTGAACTTAGTTCTTTTTCTTTTTATTTAGATAAAAACGTTGCTCTTCCTTACTCAATTAATGTTGAAGCCTTTATTGGTGGTGAATGGAAGACAGCCCTATCTAACGGATACATGAGCTATTACGATATCAACTTCCCTGCTTATACTTCTGATAAATGGCGAATTGATTTTTGGCATTCTCAGCCACTACGAATTAAGGAGCTTTCTCCATATAACGAGGACGAGAGCATTTCTTTTGGAGGTCATGAAATCACATTTCTAGCAAAGCCAGACATGGAGTACTTGCTCTATGCTGATGCTGCTAATTTTGCCTCTGTTTCATACGAAGAAAGACCAAGCCTATCACTTGATAAGGATGATATTGTTGTAACTGCTGAACTTGATAAGGGAGATGAAAATGATACTTTTGTAGAGCCAGATGTGGATGAAGATGGAGTCGCAGATTATAAAGACAATTGTGTTAACGTTTCTAATGAAGATCAAACTGACCTTGATGAAAATGATAAAGGAGATGCCTGTGAAGACCACGATCGTGATGGAATTATGAACTCAACAGACAATTGCCCAGAGGAGACTAATCAGTATCAAAGGGATGATGATGGTGATGGCATTGGAGACGCCTGTGATGGCGAGGAGAGCCGTGTAACTGAAAAACTACCTTGGTTACCATGGCTTGCTTTGATCCTTGCTGCAGGAGTAATTGGAGTGATCTTTTACCAGACAATGCAATCAAGCAAAAAGGACTAACAAAAATAAAAGCCCCTGAAGGTCAGGGGCTTTTTCTTAATCTGTTCTATTTCAGAAAGAATAGCCAACTTGCACTACTTACTGCATTTTCTTTTTCGTTGTAAGCGTATGTGACTACATCGTGTTCTCCAGCTGCCAACCTCTTTGGAACTTCAAGTTCGAATGCTCCCTGTGA
>JABJOK010000040.1 GCA_018664365.1 Candidatus Peregrinibacteria bacterium
AACTGGCTCAAACACTTTCATACGGAGCAAGAATAATACAGGTACGTGGAACCTACTCAGACTGCGCAAAGCTAGCAGTGGAGATGTCAGAAAAGCACGGATTCTACCTTGCAGGAGATTACGCATTTCGATTGGAAGGACAAAAATCTCAAGCCTATGAAATAGCAGAACAGCTCGGGTGGAAGGCCCCAGACTATTTAGTATGCCCAGTGGGATGCGGAACAAATCTTTCAGCAATATGGAAGGGATTTAAAGAACTCAAAAAGCTAGACCTAATCGATAGCCTACCAAAATTAATCGCAGTTCAACCACATGGATGTAACGTTGTCGTTCAAGCCCAAAATTCAAAATCCAAAAAACTTATAGTCCTCGAAAAACCAGACACAATCTGCAGCGCAGTAGCAGCTGGTAATCCCCTAGACGGGAAAAAAGTTCTTCAAGGATTGAAAGAATCTAAAGGAAAAGCTGTTGAAGTTTCAGATGGAGAAACTTTAGAAGTAGAACAGATGATGGCAAAAGAAGAGGCCATATTTGTAGAGCCATCAGGAGCATTATCAATGGCAGCGGTTCAAAAGCTTCAGGAGAAAAAATTCTTCAAGCCTACTGACGTAGTAGTTTGCGTGGCTACAGGAAACGGATTAAAGGATCCGAAGTCTGCCACGAAAATTGTTCCAGATCCTCCAACAATCGATCCAGAGATGAGCGAAGTAGATAATTATTTGAAGCACAAGCTCTATCATATCCAATCAGAGGGAATCAAAAACAAGCAAAAAGTTCTTTGGGATAAGATTCCAACAATTGCTCAAATCAAAAAAATCATCAACACAGAATTCGGAGTTGAACTCACAAAGGAAGTCCTAGAACAGGTTTTAGATAGCGTACGTGCCTACGAAACAAAAGGAAAAGCCGTTGCAAAACAAGACCTTCAAAACATCATTGAAGAACACCTCGACGAATATCATCACAAGAATAAATATTTAGAAATCATCGACTTTGAAACCAAGACCTCGAAGTACAATAAGGCTCAGGCCAGCGTAAAACTAAGATATGGAGACAAGGTTCTACTTGGACAAGCTGAAGGTGTAGGAACCGTAGATGCCATAATAAAAGCACTAAAGAAAGGATTCAAAGAGCACGATAAATTGTTTATCAAACTAACTGATTACCACGTAGAAATATTCACAGGTGGAGTAGATGCCTCGGTTAAAGTAGTAATGACTGCAATCGATAAAAATGGAAACCGCATAATCGCACAGGCAACATCACCAGATGTAATTGTGGCCTCTGTTACCGCTTTTGAGAAATGCTACAACTTCCTCTACTATAAGAACCATAAATAACCCATTCTCTCATGTCTAAAACATTCCCATACGCATACATTAGAAAAAAAATGACGCCAATTGCAAAAGCACAAGTTCCAATTATGTGTAAAGCAGTGCAGTACGGACTTGGAGTGTTTTCAGGAATCCGAGGACACTGGAATGCTAAGGACAAAAACTTATACTTATTCAGACCCGAGGATCACTTTCGCCGTCTCGAAGAGGCAGCAAAGATAACGGGGATGAAGCTCAACTTAAGCTATCCAAAATTTCTAGAGATCATCACAAAGCTAATTAAAAAGAACAAAGCAAAAGAAGACGTATACCTAAGACCAACACTTTACGCAGCATCAACAAAGCTTACTCCACGCTTCGACAATACAGACGACGATTTAGCAATCTATATGATTTCATTAAAAGATTACTTCAGCTCATCAGATGGATTAAACGTATGCGTTTCAAGCTGGAGAAGATTCGATGACGATGCGATCTCTTCAAAAGCAAAGATCACCGGAGCATACTGCAACTCAGCTCTCGCAAAAACAGAGGCAATAAATAACGGCTACGATGAAGCAATTTTCCTTAATAGAGATGGCAACGTTTGTGAAGCTTCAGGCGCAAACATATTCGGAATCAAAAACGGAGAAGTCTGGACTCCCCCACTATCTGCAAACAATTTAAACGGAATAACTAGAAGATCAATAATTGAACTTTTCAAGAACGAGCACGATTTAAAAGTAAGAGAAGAAAATTTTGATCGCTCAATGCTCTACACATTTGATGAATTATTCTTCACAGGAACTGCAGCAAAAGTAACTGCAATTACATCAGTTGATCAAAGAAAAATAGGCACAGGGAAAGCAGGAAAAACAACAAAGAAGCTAATAAATATATTCACCAAGATCACAAATGGAGAGCTTGAGGAATATAAAAAATGGCTTACACCAATTTACTAAATTCACATCATGACAAAATTAAACTTTGGAGGGACAGAAGAAGAGGTGGTAACTAGAGAGGAGTATCCAATGGATAAGTGCCAGGATATTTTGAAGGAAGAAACTGTCGCAGTTCTTGGATATGGAGTTCAGGGCCCAGGGCAAGCATTGAACATGCGCGACAACAAAGTGAATGTAATTATAGGGCAAAGAAAAGGATCCGCATCTTGGGAGAAAGCACTTAAGGATGGATGGGTAGAAGGAGAAACTTTATTTGAATTAGAAGAAGCAGCAGAAAGAGGAACCGTAATTATGTATTTACTTTCAGATGCCGGACAAAAATTGATGTGGGACAAGATAAAACCACACCTAAAAGAAGGAGATGCTCTATATTTTTCACACGGATTTTCAATTGTTTATAAAGATAGAACTGGAGTTGTTCCTCCAGAGAACGTGGACGTTATTTTGGCAGCACCAAAGGGTCCAGGAGGGATGGTTAGAAAGCACTTTTTGGATGGAAAAGGAGTGAATTCATCATTTGCGATTCATCAAGACGCGACTGGTCATGCCAAAGAAAGATGTATAGCCCTCGCAATGACAATCGGGTCAGGATTCTTGTTTGAGACAACTTTCCAAAACGAAGTTTATTCAGATCTAACTGGAGAGCGAGGAGTCCTTATGGGAGCGCTGGCTGGAATAATGGAGGCACAATACGATTTATTTAGAAAACATGGACACAGCCCATCTGAGGCCTTCAACGAGACTGTTGAAGAGGCAACTCAGTCACTAATTCCATTGATCGCTCAGAATGGAATGGATTGGATGTTCGCAAACTGTTCTACAACAGCACAACGAGGAGCACTTGATTGGAAGAATAAATTTAAAGACGCCGTAACGCCTGTCTTTGATGACCTATATGAAAGTGTAAAAACCGGTGAAGAAACTCAAATAACACTAGATGCAAATTCAGACTCAGATTACAGAGCAAAGCTTCAAGAAGAACTTGATGAAATTGGAAACTCAGAGATGTGGCAGGCAGGAAAAACAGTTCGAGGGCTAAGACCAGAGAATCAAAAAGATAACTAACATAATGTCAGACAAAGATTTAAAACTCGGTTCAGAAATATTCTGTGACGCTCTACTCGAAGAGGGAGTTGATCTCATGTTCGGAATTCCAGGGGGAGTAATCCTTCCGCTATATGACAAGCTAAATAAGTTTGGACACCACGTACGCCACATTCTTCCACGACATGAACAGGGAGGAGGATTTGCCGCAGATGGTTATGCGCGAGTTACAGGAAGAACAGGAGTAGCAATCGGAACATCTGGTCCAGGAGCAACAAATCTTCTTACAGCGATTGCAAATTCAATGCTGGACTCAGTTCCAGTTGTCTACATAACAGGCCAGGTCACAGCAGATATGATGGGGACAGATGCATTTCAGGAAACAGACATCATTGGAATGACAATGCCAATAGTTAAACATTCAGAATTAGTTACAGATGCAAAAGATGTAGCCAGGGCAGTTAAGGAGGCCTTCCACATTGCCAACTCGGGAAGACCAGGACCAGTTCACATCGACTTCACGAAAGACGCCTGGGTTACCAAGGCAGAGCAAACGCCATATGAAGAAATTAAATTGGATCTTCCGGGATATAGTCCCCTACCAGATCCACAGGCAACTGATGAAGAGATCAAAAAACTTGAGGAACTTTTGGACGATCCCAATACTAAACCAATGATCATCGCTGGTCACGGAGTAGAAATTGCAAAAGCACAAAAAGAACTTCTAGAGTTTGCAGAAAAACATAATATCCCAGTCTGCAACACCCTTCTTGGGCTCTCTACATTCCCACAAGACCATAAATTGTTTGCAGGAATGATAGGGATGCATGGAGATGCTGTTACAAACTACGCAGTTCATGATGCGAATTTAGTAATCTCTGTTGGATCAAGATTCGATGATAGAATTTTCGGAAATCTAGAAGCATTCTGCAAAGATACGAAGTTCGTTCACGTAGACATAGATGTTTCAGAGTTTCACAAAATGGTAAAAACAGATCTTCCGTTAGCGGGAGATGCAAAAGATATATTAGAAAGAGCGAACACATTAATTGGCAAAGAACACAAATATCCAGAGTGGTGGAAACAAATTGAAGAATGGAAAAAAGAATATGGTTTCTTAGACTTCAAGGTAAATCCAGTGAACGATGACACCTTTTTAAGCCAACCAAGAATAGTAAAAATGATCTCCGATGCCACAAACGGTGAGGCGATAGTATCGGCAGATGTAGGGCGACACCAGATGTGGACGGGCCGCTTCTACCGTTTCAAACATCCAAACTCTCACCTCTCATCAGGAGGGCTTGGCTCAATGGGGTACGGACTCCCCGCTGCAATCGGCGCGGCCCTTGGAGTTCCTGGCCGTGAAGTTTGGGTAATAAACGGAGACGGTGGAATCCAAATGAACATACAGGAATTTGCAACAATCAAAGAGCACAACCTCCCAATTAAGATCGCAATAATGGAAGACTCAAGCCTCGGAATGGTGCGACAATGGCAGAACCTTCTATTCCAAGGAAACCTTTCCCACTCAGTTCTTAAAAATCCAGACTTTGTTAAAATCGCAGAGGCAAACGGAATCCCAGCCTTCCGCGCAAAGACCTACGAAGAAGCAGAAGAGGCAATCAAGAAAGTAAGAGAAATAAACGGCCCAGCACTAATCACATTCATGGTGGATCCAGACGAGCACGTATTCCCAATGGTTCCACCAAACACACCGCTCAACGAACAAGCATTATCAAATGAAGACCTTCTAAATGATAGAAAAAAGCAACAACCATTATAAAGCGACTGCAACGGTCCAAAACAAAGTAGGTGTACTCGCCCGCATGACAGTTATGCTCAGGAAATTCAACGTGAACATTCACTCAATGAGCATCGAAACCGTGGATGAAAAAGAAGAATTCTTCAACCTATACTTCGTACTTGATACCTCAAAAAACCCCGATGAATTCACCATCGTAATGAAAAAGCTAGAACGTCTAGTTCCAGTGGTAAAGGTAGAATACAGTGAATGTGCCCCTACTTAAAGTTCGTGTAATTCAGTGGAACTTCCAAAGATTCATCTTCATTCAGCATGCGCATTGCAGCTTGAAGATCATCAATCGACTTTGCAGAAACCCTAACGCTATCCCCCTGAATCACAGACTTAGTCTTTGGAAAACTATCTCTAATAAGCTTGGAAATCTTTTTCGCATTCTCCTGATCAAGCGCTGTAACTAGCTTCATCTCCTGTACTACTCTCATTCCACCCACCTCTTTAATATCCTCACGTTTTAAGATTTTTGGTGAAAGACTTCTCGCAATCATCTTTTGAAGAAGAATTCCGTAAACCGCCTCAATCTGATTATGACTCGCCGCATTGACTTTAATTTGATCTTCACTCAGTTCAATCTCAATTTTAGAATCTTTAAGATCGTACCTTGTAGTAGAGTCTCTCTTCGCTTGATCAACCGCATTTCTAAGCTCCTGAAAGTCAAAATCAACGCCAATATCCATAGAATGATCTGATGCCATAGTAGTAAGTTAAAAAATACAATCAGCATTTTAACACACCTATATAAGAGGAAAGCATGAAAATCACCACGATTGACACGAATAGAAAAAGAATGTATAAACGATCACTATATAATCACTATCAAATGGCCCCTGAAGGACCCAGCGAAGATATTGAATTCACTCATGCAGAGGCATTAGTCCCTTTGCGTGCTGTTCGCAGTGAACCGATAAATTATTCAAGTGTTCCTCCTATGGATGGAGGTAGCCCATATAAATCTTTTTTGAACATGCCCGTTGCTATTAATCCCGATAGGCCAGATAAAGGTCTTTTAGTTACAAACAGCGATGGAAGAACTATAGGTATTCTAATTCAAAGTTATAGAAGAGCAGCTCAAGAATTTGACTATGAAAGAAGTGATGCTGTTAATTCCCCTATGAATGCCACGAACACAAGGGCCAATGGAATAGTAGTCGCGGGAGCTAATATTTTCGCAATGGAGGAAGACCTTAGAAATTCTTTGGTGGGAGGAAGAATAGTTTGGATAGGAATGAGGCAAGAAGACCCTGAAGATCGTCACGAGGAAATGTGCGTCTTAATTGAAACACGCGATGGCCAAAGAGCATATTGGATATTCCCAAATGCCTTAGGATAAAAACACTTTATTTTGGACACAGTGACTGCAGCGGTTACAAAGTCTTACACTTCGCCTTAGAACTAAAGAAACGCCGCTATGTTAAGGGTTAGGCGATAGAAAGAATCTGAACAGTGATATTGAAAAACTCAACACTGGTTGTTTTAAGCATGCCATAGTGTCTATAAGAGCAGATTTAAAATTATTGTAAATGAAGCTATTTAATATAAGCTCTAGCTAAGTGAAATAATAAAAATTACCAAAATACAACCATCATGCAAACTAAATATAAAAAAATAGTAAAATCATTGGTTATAGGAATAATTATCTTTCTAATAATAAATCAATTAGACGGGGAATTTTATAATTACCACATGCCTACCCTAAGCCCTATCCTGAAATTTTATTTCTACCCTATCCTGATTCTAGCTGATCTGATCAATTCAATAATTCCGATTGATGCAACCGTGTTTCACAAAACACTCTTAAATCCACACTATTATTATTTTCCCTTCCCCAAGACTGCAAGTGGAACTATTTTTCTCCCCGGAGTTTATACTCTCATAGTTGGCATAACTTGGACGTCTTTACTAGTGTATATTTACACTTCCGCGAAACGATTCAAAAAGATTCCAACTCCTTTCCGAATAATACTATACATACTAGCAGTCATAATATTAACGTACCTCTCTTCGATTATTTCCCAATTGTTATTCGGACCCTGGTATCCACGCGTCTGCCCAGGATGTCCTTAAGTTAATTCTTATTACTTCGACCATATGTTCTTTTGAATATTAAAAACCTGCCGGTTTAATTCAAAGATGAATTCGTATATATTAGTACAAAACACTAATTAATCATTTCTTATGAAAAAAATATTAATTTTATTATTAGTAGTTGGCTTGGGATACTTTGTGTACGCAAATTACTTCAATGAAAATATTCAAGAATTTGAAAATAGTTCTTACGGATATAAATTTAGCTATGATGCCAATAAATATACAGTTTTGATTAAAGACAACGATTTATCGAAAATTCAGATTACAACCAATCCAGGAGACGTACCTAGCGGAGCAATGACAATATGTGAAAAAAACAAGAATCCTGATTGCGATGGATTAAAAAAATATTTTGAGATAATGGCTCCTATTCAAAAATCCAGGAACGTAAACATTGGAGGAATAGAATTAAATATATTGGAAGGCGAGGGGAAAGAAGGAATTACCAGTGTTTTTGCAGAAATAGATCACGACAAAAACACTTTCATAGTCGTATCATCATTTGTAGGAGATAAATTTTGGAACAAGTTCGTTGAAACTTTTTCGTTCAACTAAAAACTACAGTCTATCTGGAGCCACCTATCGGAGTCGAACCGATGACCTACTGTTTACAAGACAGTTGCTCTACCAGCTGAGCTAAGCTGGCTATCTATGATTTGCAAGCGGCATTTTATGCTAACTGCAAAATACTGTCAATTTATTTTATTTAATGGCCAAAAATGCTATTTTAGTCGCATGAATAACGCACAAAAAGAATTTAAAGATAAATTCCCGAGTGGGCTTGTAGATGAACCGCTCTCAAGATATTGCACATTCCTAGTTGGAGGGCCTGCAGACATGCTTTATCGCGCACAAAACACTACAGATATTCCTGAGCTAATAAGCTTCGCAAAAGCTCAAGAGATACCCTATTTGATCATTGGAGGAGGAAGTAACTTACTTTTTGATGACAAAGGCTTTCGTGGATTAGTCATAAAAATAGAATGTCGCAGAATCAATATAGATGGAGATGAAATCACAGCAGATTCAGGAGTAACAGTCGCAGAGCTATTAAATTTTTCAATAAGAAATGGACTATCAGGACTAGAAAAATGGATAGGCCTACCAGGAACAGTTGGCGGAGCAGTAAGGGGAAACGCGGGATGCAACGGCCTAGAAACAAAAGAAGTTATTGTAAAGGCAACCATCCTATCTTCAGAAACAGGGGAAACTAGAGAAGTAGATAATGAATACTTCGAATACGACTACCGCACCAGCCTTCTCAAGGAGACAGGAGAAATTGTTCTGAACGCTACCTTCAAGCTGGCAAATACATCCATTTCAAAAGAAGAGCAGCTCAAAGTAATGCAAGAAATCAAGCAATTTCGTCAGCAAGCACAGCCCTATGGTTCATCAAGCGGTTCATTTTTCAAGAATCCTTCCTTAGAACAACCAGCAGGAATGCTAATAGATCAGGCTGGCCTAAAAGGAAAAACAGTCAATAAAACTCAAATATCAGAAAAACATGGCAACTTTCTTTTGAACCTAGGAGGTGCCACTTCAGAAGATATAAAAGAACTAGCGAATCTCGCAAAACAAGAGGTTAAAGCCAAATTCGACATCGAACTCGAAGAAGAGGTCCAGATTCTCGACGAATACGGCAAAACAAAACTATAAAAAAGAAAAGACAACTTCTTGTAACCAAAAAATACGTTTGTTATAATGTCCGAAGAAAATAACTCATATCCTATGAACAAAAAAAGTCTCTTACGACAATCATTACTGGTTTTCACCTTGATGGTTGGCGCACTAACTGCTGTGGGATTGTTCTCATCAGTAGCAATGGCTGCCGCAACTGATTCCTTCGGAACAGCTGCACCATCTGCAGTATTGGAAGGAACAGGAGGACAAACGTCTCTAAAGGGACTGATTCTTACAGTTGTAAACTATTTCCTTGGATTCCTTGGACTATTGGCAGTGATCATGATCATCTACGGAGGTGTTCAATACGTTATCTCTGCTGGTCAAGATGAAGCAATTGGAAACGCAAAAAAGATTATCATGTACTCATTGATTGGTCTTATTGTAATCCTACTATCTTTTGTACTTGTACGAGCTGTACTTGGAGCCGGAGGCGGAGTCGTCGAAGGATAATTAAATTTTAGACCGCTTAAAACCCTCTGCACTAGGTAGGGGGTTTTATTTTATTTAAAACTATTTCAAAAATATTAACTAACGGCCACATCCTGTGCTGAAACCTTTTTTCCTTCAGTTGCCTTTATTGTATTAAGATTATTCTTTACGACAATTTTTCCTTTTGAAATTTCTACAATCTCTTTTGCGGGGATGATCCGCGTTTCAAATCTAATAAGACCCAGGAAAACCTTGTGAACGAAGATTTTGTTTAGCTTCCAGCTATTAGAATCAATTGAATAATCAAAAACAACACCAAGGGAATCCCCGTCTTCACTTACGACCTTACTATGTGGGATATGAATTTCCCTTTTTAAAACTTCTTCGACTCGTAGTATTTCATTCCCCTCAGTTACAACATCTCTATGATCAACCCTAACTGAGTCTCCCCAGCTTACTATATCAATAGGTGCAATAATCATGTTCCTACGAATCTCCACAACTATCCCCAGCATGTCTCCCCTCTCTGGATCAATAATGATATCTTTGACTGTATTAAAGGCTCTCAATGAGTCATCCTCATAAACGGGAGCCCCTAAAATGTTGGAGAAAAGTTTTTGCATAAATCAATTATAGAAAATTCCCTTAACAATATGAAGTTTATTATATAGAATCCCATAGCAATTAGATATCGGGGTGTAGCTCAGTTGGCTAGAGTGCGCGCTTTGGGAGCGTGAGGTCGGAGGTTCGAGTCCTCTCACCCCGACCAGCGATGAACGACGACTTTCAGGAGGAAGTGAGTCGGGGGTCGCGTAGTGCCGATCGTTCTTGAATTCGAGCGTAGCTTTAGCGAAGCCGAAGATAGACGATACGGCCTCACCCCGACCATTCAATCAAGATTGCTGTGAAGAAGGAGCGGAGAGACTGGCTGAGCAGGAATATGATTAATCTCGAGCCGAAAGGCGAGAGGCCAATTCAAGATTGCTGCAAAGCGACTCTATTTCCACAAGAGTCCCTTTTTTGGTAAAATGCTTCCGCAAAACATCTTTAACAAAAAAACTATGGCAAAAGAAAAATTCGATCTATCGAATAGAGTCTTCGCACTAGTAACAGCAATAGTTGTTGGACTAGTTATTTACTGGGGATTCAGTATTTATGACATGTGGGCAGTGAATAATGGAGATTATCCACGTGAAATTTCAGTTGAGGGAGAAGGAACAGCTTATGTAGTTCCTGATGTTGCAGAAACTAGCATAGGAATATATGTACAAGGAGCAACGGCAATAGATGTTACAGAAGAAGGAACCGAGAAAATGAATGCAATAGTGGAAGCTATAAAAGAAGAGGGAGTAGATGAGGAGGATATTCAAACAACAGACTATTATCTAGGACCAAATTATAACTGGTCACAGGAAAAAGGATCTTATGCTGACGGATTTTATCTTGATCAAACAGTAGAGGTTAAAATTAGAGACTTCGAAATGGTAGGAGCAGTTTTGGCAGCATCAACAGATGCAGGAGCTAACTCAAATACAGGGATCAACTTCGTAATAGACGATCCAGAGGTAGCAAAGGAAGATGCTCGTAAGGAAGCTATCGCTCAAGCAAAAGAAAAGGCAGGTCAAATTGCAGAAGCTTCAGGACTAAAGCTTGGGAAGCTTTTAAACTACTACGAATACGACGATTACTATGGGCATGATGACTATGATAGCTATTACGCAGAGCCATACATGATGGACTACGGTGTTGAAGAGGCAGTTTCTCTAGCAGCTCCATCAATCGAACCAGGACAAGAAGAAGTTACGGTAAGCGTAACTCTTACTTACAGAATTAAATAATAGAAAAACAAAAAGAGGTCATAAAGAGATGGCCTCTTTTTTTATATCATTTTCTTCTCAAACTCTTTAAAGCTTTCGCACTTCAAATGCTTATTATGCTTTTTCTCGTGCTTAATCGTTGAAACAGGGTCTTGCCCGTAGTCGCGGCCAGGATAAATTTCAGTATTGTCTGGAAGCTTTTTGATTCGCTGTAGGCTTTTATAAAAATCTTTTATATCACTTTCGTCAAAATCAGCACGTCCACATCTTCCCACAAACAATGTGTCCCCAGTAATTAGTCGAGGAGTATCGTCCCAGGAATGCTCTTTGGAAACATAGTAACAAACAGCATCATCAATATGGCCAGGAGTATGCATCACCTTAACTCTTAAATCTCCGATTCTAAGCTCTTCGTTGTCTTCAATAGGCACAATCATGCTGTCAGTAATTTCAAGCCGTTCACGGGCATTTTTGTGGGCATAGACAGGTATCCCGTAGTGTGAACAGAGTTCTTTAACTCCATCAGTGTGATCGAAGTGACTGTGTGTAACGAGAACCATTTTAGGGGTGAGTCCTTCCTGCTCAAGAAGTTCAATTAAAAAGGAAACGTTGCTGGGATCAACCACAGCAACGTTCCTCGCATTATCACCTATAAAATAGGAGAAATTATTATCATAACCGCCAATTGCGATTTGTTCTATCATCTTAGAACTCCTCCTTCTGGCATTTCTCCAACTTCCATCATTAATTCCGCTTCTAGGCCTTCCATCTCAAGCATCATCGCTTCAAGATCTTCATCAGTCATTTCAAGTCCAGTAGTGTCCATTTCAATATCACTCATTCCAGGCTGCATCATCATTGCAGGCCCCATAAGCATAAATGGATTAAACTCAACAGCTCCATCTGGAGCCTCTACAGTTACAGCCTTGTTGAAATCACTTGTATCAATTTCAAAATCAATAGTTCCTCCTTCTCCTTCAACATTCAAAGCAATAGATCCGTTCCAACCAGATAGAAGCATCTCTTCAGCATCAACAAAGATATCAAAGTCAGCCTCAACCATTTCCATTGCAGATGCTAATTCTGACATATCATCTTCAGTCAAAATTTGTCCTGACATTTCAGCAGAAGCTTTCATGTAAGCTGCAAAAGCATCTTTGTCTAGCTCAGCTGTGTAATGATGATCTCCTCCTTCTCCACCAACATATTCAATATTTGATAGGAAGAAATGTTCAATTAGTAGTTGTTTTGCTATTTCAAGTTGTTCAGGATCAGCTATAACTCCAAGTTCAGCAGTTGCATCTTCAGGAAGTGGCATGTAATACCATTGACCAACAAAAGGTTCTACCATTTCAGCAGGTAGGTTCCCGTCAAAGTCAGTAATTTTTTTCAAAACAAAGTAGATAGTCTCTCCATCCATCATTATTTCCGCTGCTCCTGATTGCTCTGGAAAATCTGCAGCTGTTCCCTCGAACGAAATATCCATTATGAATTTAGGATCATTAAGATCATTCATATCCTGCTCTCCACTAATAGATACTGTTCCGTCTACGTTCTCTCCTTCAGCAGTGATATCCACATCAACTGTTGCATCAAAGCTGTGAGACTTGATTTCCATAGAATTAGTAAATGCTTCTTTTACCAATTCTTCTGGAGCTTTTGTTGGAGCTTCTGGACCTTCAGTACATGCAGTAAGGACCATCATACTCAGGGCCATTACAGAAATGGCAGTGATCAATTTCTTCATAATAGAAATGTTATAGAAATAAGTAAGTATAAAAAGGGTATAAAAACGGCATAAAGAAGTCAATACTCCCCTATTTAACCGCCTTGACAAGTTGATTGATCCAGACTCCCCCTTCTTTTACAAAAACTTCTTTCTCAACCTTAAAAAAGCTGTTTTCTAGCGCTTCCAGAACTTTTTTTGGCATATGATAATACGACTTTATAACTATCTCTGTTCCATCCTTCAATTTGAGCTTTGGGGCCTTTCTCTGGTTAACATTTGATAATATAAAAACTCCTCCGGGCTTAAGTACTCTATAAGCTTCATCAAGCATTTCTCGCAAATCCCCTAGGTGAACAATAACAAAAAGTGCATTCACTAAGTCAAAGGAATCATCTTCAAATGGAAGTTCTTCGACATCTCCTAGGTGAGCATCAACATGTGAATGGTCTTTTTTAAGTATCTCAACCATCTCTTTTGAAATATCTATAGCTGTAACATCAGTAGCACCAGCAACCTTCAATCTGGTTACACTTCTTCCAGTTCCACTTCCCAAATCTAAAACTTTTTTACCGTTTAAGTCCCCCATCAATTTGAAGAGTTCATCTCTTTCAAATGTATTTAAGAAAGGAGTACTTGCATCATAGCTCGAGGCATATAAGTCATATCCCTCTGCACTTTTATGAACATTAGATTTTCTTTCTCCACGATAACTCATCGTTGTGTAAAGGGTTACAAGCTGATAAAATAAAACTACCATTTATAGCTCAATAGGGCTACCTATCACTAACTCTAATATTCATGGGATCAGGAAAAAGCTATTCAATGCACGAAATAGATGAGACGAGAGCCGCAGGACGCGACGACGCTTTTGAAGAAATTTTAGATAAAATTGAAACAAATGGTGGAGAAATAACTGAAGATGACGAGCATCCACT
>JABJOK010000119.1 GCA_018664365.1 Candidatus Peregrinibacteria bacterium
CAATTCCTGCTGTCTACGATATAATTCTTGGTACTTTGGATCTCCATTAAATAACTTCTCAACGGCAACAGTAGAAGCAGTTGCCATTCCAACGGCAGGAACAGTTTCTCCTAATAATTCACTGTAAACCTCATTTAAATCTTCTACCATAACTTGAACCTGTTCATCATTACCAGCAAGTAATAAAAGATCTTCTATTGTTTGAGTTTGTCTAACAGCATGTTCAACACCTTGCTTAACGTCATCAGGCTCAATGCTTTGATCACCATATGGAATAAGTCCTATGCAATCCTTAGCAATTTTATCCTGATAAAGACGACGTACAGAACGCATATGTCCGACTAATTCCTTAACAGAATCAGGTAATTCATTTCCTTTATAGTCTTTTAAGCTTTCGATTCCCATATTAAAATAATAAATAATTCAAAAAGCTATAGGTCTATTTCAACAGTAAATGGATCAAGTCCAATTGAATTCAAAATAAAATTTGTCTCAATTAACGCCTCTCTGAATTCTCCTGTTTCAACCATTGAATCCCTAAACAGAGCCCCCCCCATAAAATCAAACATATGATGAAAAGGCATTCCAAACTTTTGGAGATCATATCCAATTGATCGAGAATTAGTCCTCTTATGCTTAAGAACACTTCTCAAAAGTCTAAATCTAATGTCCTGAGCTTTTTCCTTAGGCCACTGACTGCCTGTTCCGTACTCGTCTAAATAAGCCTGCACATCTTCCCGAAAATCCTCATCCATTCCTTCCAACATTTTAGCATCAATAAAATCTCCAATCTCAGCCAAGGTCCAAATCGTAAGAGCAATATTAACACCAGGAACAAAATATCCAGCAGCTCTTCCAGCCGCCTTTTTAAGAATGGTTTTGCCAGCAATTTTGCCAGCAGTCTTTCTTGCAGTTCCTCTAATAAGGCCTTTTGCAACAGCATAACTCACCGCCTTCTTACCAAGATAGTACACACCTATAGGACCATCAACGGTTAAGTAAGTCAATCCTCCCTGAGTAGCAACCGAGAGAAGTTCATGATCCTTCCAAAAACCAGTCTCCCAATAAGATTTAATTTTAATTTTATCAAGTCCTCCTCTTCTCTTAGTCTTAAAAAAATATTGTTTTTGCTCGTGTGTAAAAGTATTCCACCCCTTGACCGCCTTGGGAAACATTACTCCCCCTTCCGACCAATACATGAAACAATCATCACCATTTCCTTCTTTACTCATTTCCGCATCAAACTGAGAAAACCTCTCTTCATACGGTTTAAGCTCAACACCATCTGGCAAAGCAATTCCAAAAGGAGAAAATACCTGTAAAGTTCTCCAAACATCCTGTCCTCCCATTTGAGCCAACTTTCCTCTAAACAAGCTATCAGAAGTCATCATAGAATCTGTCCCGTGAGAATACATATATGCGTTAGTCATAATTTCAGAATGAGCATTTATAATTCTCTCTTGAGTAGGAAAAACAACCTCAGTCAAAAACGCACCCATTGCATCCTTAAAAACTTTAGCTTCTGAATACGTAATCCTTCCAGAAGGAAGTCCTCTGACATTCCTGCAAGCATTACTAGCCATATCCAAGACAAGTGGGTCTATTCTACTACCAATACCATCTAAAGCTTCTACCAATTCATCTTCAAGCGCCTGCAAAACTTCTGGATCATTAGGTTGAATAGGACGACTAAGATCTCGCTCCAAAGAAACTGCCTTTTGATGCATCCAAACAAGCAAAGACTCTTCACTGCCACCAAATAAAAGAGTTAAAGCACTATCCATTTGATCCTGAAGAAAATCTTTCCCATCTCCAATAACTTTACGCAAACCATCCTGCTTTTCACTTTCTTTCATTTGCTCAGCCTTTTCGCCAAGTTTTTTTATCCAATCCTTCCTCAGGTCTCCATTACTCAAATTTTTATAGAATGAAATTGCTTTTTCAAACTGAGCAATTTTTTCAGCACGCTCATCGTTGGGCAAAGAAAGAACCTGATCAATAGCATCATGATAATAACTCATGGTGAGAACCATCATCTCCATTTGAGCCATTGAATCTCCCTGAAACATTTTATCGATAACATGGTCCTTTGGTGGCTCTTTTAGAACATCAACAAAGTAACCCAAGACAGCTTCCCTTTTCTTTCCCTCTATTAATACCAGTTTATTCTCTAACTCCTGCTGTCTACGATATAATTCTTGGTACTTTGGATCTCCATTAAATAACTTCTCAACGGCAACAGTAGAAGCAGTTGCCATTCCAACTGTAGGAATGGTTTCACCCAACAGTTCTTGATAAACTTCATTTAAGCTTTCTGCCATCTTCTGAACCTGCTCATCACCTCCAGCAAGCAGCAAAAGATCCTCTATTGTCTGAGTCTGTTTAACAGCACGCTCAGCAGTAAGCTTAATATCATCAGGAGGAATACTTTGATCATCAAAGGGAATAATCCCTATGCAATCTTTAGCAATTTGATCCTGATAAAGACGACGTACAGCACGCATATGTCCAACCAATTCCTTAACCGAATCAGGTAATTCATTACCTTTATAATCTTTTAAACTTTCAATCCCCATCATTAAAAATTACAAAATAATAGTAGGTATCGTTCCCTGAGGACCAATGGTTGGCCCCACATCAAGAGTTTCCCTTGCAGTCTCAGCAGTAATTTCAGCAGCTGTCTCCGCCATGCCAGAATATCCAGCAGCTAAAGGCTGTGAATAATAATAAATTCCGGCACCGATCAATAGCAAAATAATCGTTAGAATAGGATGTCTCTTAATCCAACCAAGGATTGCCTTAACTCCATCCTTAACTTTTCCGGCTACATATTTAATGGCATTTTTAATTTTATCCCATGCCCTTCTAAAAATCCCCTTTGATTCTTCCCTTAATTTTTTAGCTTTTTCCTGATATTTAGAGGCCTTTCTCTGCATCTCAAGCCTTTTCTTATCAAATTTATTAGCCTTAACATCTGCTTTTAACGCCTTCTTGTCGCGCTTTTCTTGTTTATTAACACCAGCAGTCTTTTTCTTCAAAGCCTTTAATCTCCTTTCCAGTTCTTTTATATCCGTATCAGGAAACTGAGAACCCAGCTTCTCCATTTGCGAAGAAACAATCTCATCGGAATTTTCTAATTTTGCAGCTTTACTTGCTCCCATATTTTTTAAGATTCAAGTTCAATTATTTGTTTTTCCAAAAAAAGTTTATATTCATCCTTCAAAGCCTCCATTTCAACAGCTTGAAGATCATTTCTTACTCCAATTAAATAAACCAAATTATCAATCGTTTCCTGGTCAAAATTCTGTTCTTTATCCATTTTTTCTAAAACAGACTTAACAAGAAGCGTAATCCCCATAGATCCACTCTCCTCAAAAGTTTTCATAACGTGTTCATCAGTAATCTGGGAATTCTTGTTTTTACTTATAATTAAGTCTTTATTCTGACTTAAAACATCATGCAGCTTCCCCCTCATAAACTCCTCAAAAAAATCTTCATCAAATAGTTCCTTGAAGTTCTCAACATAAACACCCTTCTCTGCAATTTTCTTTTGAAAATCAAGCAACATCTCAGGATTATCCCCCAAAATGTCTATAATTTTCTTTTTTTCGAATTTACTAACTGACCGCATTTTTATTTTTATTTTGAAGTATAATTATAGCACAAAAGGGCGCGTCAGGCAATGCTCTCCGAGATATACTTGCACTAAATACCCCTTTTGATTACTATTTCTCAGCAAAATACATCAAATGCGCCCGTAGCTCAGTTGGATAGAGCACTAGCTTGCGGAGCTAGGGGTCGTAGGTTCAAATCCTGTCGGGCGCACCATTCAATACAACTTGCGGTGAGTTACGAGCGAAGCAAGTAAACGAGTAGGAAAAGTATTAATCTCGAGCCCAAAGGGCGAGAGGCTATCTAAAATCCGAAAACTCCTCGGGTTCTAAGTAATTCTCTACAACTCCCAAATTAAAATCCAAATCATCCTCCAAGCGTGCAGCCTCAAGATTTCTTCTTTCCTGAAGTTTTTCCATTTTATCCTCTAGCTTAATCATCTCCTTCTCAAACTCATCAATCTTCTTAATATACGTTTTTATCCTATTCACGGTCACAATCCCCCTCACATCATTTAAGTATTTTTTATAAATACCAAAGGAATAAACATAGTCCTCTGCGCGATTTGCCACCTTGCTAGCATCAATTCCCTTCACACGCCTAGATATAGATCTGTGTAATCGAGCCATACTTTAAGGTTAAATCTACTAACAAAAATACCACACCAAAAATTAATCGCAAGTTACCAGCTTATGATAGCAGCAACTGTTTGACAAAACTAAAAAGGAAGGCGTAGGATCAAGTCTTATGTAAACATTTATGGCTAGTGAACCCGAACATTTAGAATCAGAGCACGAAGAAGACCCCAACGAAAAAGCCTGGCTAAGAATTGGGTATTTAAATTGGTTTCAAACTAATACCTATCCAATCCAAGAAGACCCCAATAGAACCTTTAATCCAGACGCTGCATTCGCACTCGAAATGGAAAAGGCTACCATTGAAATTCCTCAAGAACTAGACTTTCGAAATTTAAGGCCATACATAAATTCTAAATATAAAAACAAGGTCGAAAAAGTATGGAGGCTCCTTCAGAAAAACCAACAAAACTTCAAGGAAACCTCTGGAGCATTAATAAATTGGTGGCTAACAGCACCTACTCATCACAACGATCAAGAAGCTGTAAAAAAAGTAACAACAAGCCCTATCCCCCTCAGACAACCACTGAGAAATAGCGCGATCGCCCTAATTAGTGAATCAAGTGAGTTTTCTCCAATTTTAGAAAGAGAATTCGCCGTAGGAGAGGAAAATAGCGATCCATTATCAGGAACCCCTCTACCAATAGCGAGCATGCCTCTTCCATTTTGGAAAAGAACTGAAGACGCGCTTAGGCTAGCATTTTATACAAACCACAAAGAGTTCATGGTATCGCTGAGAACATACTATGAGGTTTTGCTGAGATCCAAAAAAGTTGATGATGACGCGGAAGGAGAGGGAATTAGAGAAGTATCTAAAAAAGGAAATACAGACGAAACAGAAAAAAGAGAATTCATAATCCCTCCAGAAGTTTGTCCGTCATTTTTAGTTCAAAAATTAAAAGGAGAAGAAGTTGTTTCATTAAGAGATTACATTTCCCTACAAAACAGATGGGCCACAAATATTGATGGTCTCACTCAAATTCTAGCAGTAGCAAAAACTCAACATAACGGACAAGAAAAAAACCGTCTAAGAAAAACTCAAAATATACCTTTTGCATACCATCCATTTGAAGTAACACTCGCCACCTTTAGAGATGTTATTCCATACGTAATTGAAGAAGAAAAATTAGGATCAGATTACAATATGCCACTATTGCTAACAGTATGTGCACTTCACGATATACTGGAAGACACTGAGTTAACAATTGCAGACATTAGAGAAAAGGTCAAAGGAGTGCTTGATGCATATGATTCAAGCCTTACTCCTCTCCTAAATAAACTGGGAGAAGACTTTGGACTAAGTGCTAGGGACATCATAAACAAGTACCTAGACATGCTAAGCGAAAAGGACCTCAAAGACATGAGAAAAATTCTAAAAATTATTTCAAATAACTCCACACTAGACGAGGACGAAACACGGGCCGCACTTAGAGACCCCATAGCAGGAACAGAAAAAACAAAAAAGCTTCTTGGTCTCCCTCAAGAAAAGGGGCAACCAATCGATAATCAAAAACTTTCATCATGGCACCTAGGAGCCCCACAGCCACCTCAATCACAAACATTCAGTGAATATGAGCAAGAATATGACGGAGGAAAACTCGCAAAATTTTTAATAAAACTTCAATCAGGAAAAGGGAAAAAGCACATCAAACAATTCGCTCTAATTGTAAAAAATGAAGACAGAGCTCACAACATCCAAAAACTTGAGGGGATGCCTATGGCTAACCAATTGGCAACCCTAAGAGCAACAACAACAAGACTAATTGCATGGCAAATGCTGGACCATGATTATGAGCGCCCAGTTTTCAATACTCTCCCAAGATTAATACAAACAACCATTTGGGCATATGAGAGACTCGAACAGACTGCCCCAAGAAACGAAGATCCAGATTCAACAGCAGCTGATAAATGGTCTTCATCTGACAACGAATTCTTGAGCCAACTATATGAATGGCAAGAAGAGATAGGGATAAGGAATATCACAATGGAAGTGCCTAAAAAAGTAGAAGAAATAACCAGCAACTGGCAACACTACAACAGTACTCGCAAACCCGCCTACTAATCCTTCAAACTATAAATAGCATCCACTCTGTCTTTCGCACCGAAGATGTAGCTGCCTGCTATAAGAAGATTAGCTCCTGCATCACTACAAATCTTTGCAGTTTCAGCATTTATACCTCCATCTATTCCAATATCACCTTCAAATCCCAGTTCACGAAGCTCTGTAATTTTTGGAACCA
This sequence comes from Candidatus Peregrinibacteria bacterium, assembly GCA_018664365.1. GTDB lineage: Bacteria > Patescibacteriota > Gracilibacteria > UBA1369 > LOWO2-01-FULL-3 > JABJOK01. Next base: position 6,488 of record JABJOK010000119.1, read on the forward strand.
TATCTTCCATAAAACTCTGTCCACCAAATCCAGGTTCAACTGTCATAACAAGCACCTCGTCTATAATATCTAAAACATCCTTAATTTCGCTAACAGGTGTTCCAGGTTTAATTGAAACTCCACTCTCCACATCCATAGAATTAATCTCTTCAATCGCAGCACGCAAATCGTCTACTGCCTCCACATGAATAACAATTCTATCACTACCAGCCTTTACAAAATCCTCAACAAAATCCATGGGATTCTCAATCATCAAATGAGTATTCAACGGCAACGCAGTTGTTAAACAAGCCACAACTGGAGCACCAATTGTAATATTAGGCACAAAATGTCCATCCATCACATCTACATGAATCTGATCGCAATGCGATTGTATTTCTTCAATCTCTGCATTCAAATCTCCAAAATCCGCAGACAAAATCGAAGGCGCAATTTTAATTTTCATACTTCTTTAAGGTTAACCATCCATTTTATCAACACGACGAATGTGTCTTTCTTCTCCAGCAAATTCAGTTGCAAGAAACTTATCAGAAATTTTCTTCATCAATTCAATATCTGTAGTACGAGACCCCATGCAAAGAACATTCGCATTATTATGATTTCGACCCATCTCCGCATAGTGTTCGTCAGTTGCCAATACCGCTCTGATTCCCTGCAGCCTATTAGATGCCATCGACATTCCAATTCCAGTTCCACATATCAAAACTCCATACGCTCCCTCATGTTCCAAAACCTTCTCCCCTACTTCACGTGCATAATCTGGATAATCGCAAGAATCAGTGTTGAAACATCCTAAATCAGTTACGTCATATCCCTTTTCTTCATAATACTTTCGCATATCTTCCTTTGCCTCAAAAGCAGCATGATCACTTCCTATATAAACAAGCTGTTTCTTATCTTTTCCAAACATAGTTTTATTTGTTAAATGCTTCTGTTACAGACTTACCTTCATGAACGTTCTTAATAACTCTCGCAAGAAGCGGAGCCACAGACAGAACCTTCAAACCTTTAAACTGCTTCGCCTCGGAAACAGGAATTGTATTAGCCACCACAACCTCTTTGAACCCAGCCTTATGAAGCCTTTCAGCAGCCGGATCAGAGAAAACTGGATGAGTTGCGCAAAGATAAATCTCGTTTTTCGCCCCCTTAGCCTTAAGTGCCTCAATCGCATTACAAACACTTCCAGCAGTATCAACCATATCGTCGTATAGAAGACAACACTTGTCCTCAACATCTCCCACTACATGCATCACCTCAGATTTATTGTGTCCAGGACGACTCTTGTGGATGATAGCAAGCTCAGCTCCTACCAAGTCAGCAAATTTCTTCGCGTCCTTAGCGCCTCCAGCATCTGGAGAAACAACAACCAAGTCCTTGATATTCTTCTTCTTAAAATAATCAGCAAAAAGTTTCTCAGTTAAAACATTATCCACAGAGAAATCAAAGAATCCCTGCTCTTGATCACTATGCAACTTCATTGTAATTAGATGATCTGCTCCAGCCGCAGAAATAAGATCAGCAACAAGCTTTGCAGAAATAGGCTCTCGAGGAGTTGCAACTCTATCCTGCCTAGCATAACCAAAATGCGGCATCACTACGTGAATCTTGCCTGCAAAAGATCTCTTCATTGAATCAAGCATGATAAATAATTCCATCAAGTCTTCATTCACATTTTCACTAGCAGTCTGAACCACAAACACATCATTCTCACGAATTGATTCCGTTGGTTTTGCATAAATTTCTCCACACGCAAATCTCGATATTTCCATTGGAGAAAGAGGAACTTTCAAGTTCTTAGCGATCTCCTCTGCAAGCTCTGGATGAGAAGTTCCGGCAAAAAGTTTTATTGAAGACATTGTCTAATGTTTAATTTATTGGCCAAATTATACACGATTCTCTACTCTGCCAAAACATTATCAGAAATACGAATATACGCAGGTCCAAAGTTGTTTAATGCCTGCTCAAGATTTTCTAAAAGCTCCTCTCCATGAACCGGAGAATATACCTTCATATTTGGTAACTCTTTAATAATCTTATAATCATAAGAGTCCGAAGAACAATTAAACGCAACCATCTTCACATTCAAATTAGGAACACAAATACTTTCCTTAATTTGCTTAACCGCGCCCAACACTCCATCCGAATCGACAACAACCAAGGGGATTTTTCCACGAACAGTCATTCCAGCAGCAGCAGAAAGCATATTTGAATAACCTAATCCAAAAGTAAAGTGTCTTTCGTCAAAAAATTTCGAAAATTGACTTAGCCCATACTCCACAACTGAATCCGCATTTAGAATAACTAAATTCTTAAAACTTTTTGCGAGTTTAATAGAAATGTTCTCCATTGACTGTGTCATATCACTCATATCTGCTGTTTTAACTTAGGAATTATATTTTCATATTCACCACGACTCAAAATTCCTCGATGATAACTTTCTTTTCCCTCTGCAAAATCAATACCCTTAGAAGCAACTGTTTGAGCCCATATCAATGCAGGTTTTCTGTTTGAGGTATATGCCCTCTCAATTGCATTTAATAGTTGGTCAAAATTATGACCATCCAAAACCTTGATCACATTCCATCCAAAAGCTTCAAATTTATCTTGAATAGATCCAATGTCCATTATCCCAGAAACACGTTCGCTAGACTGAATTTTATTATTATCTACAACCGCAACCAAGTTGTCCAAATTATAATGAGATGCTGCCATTGCCGCCTCCCAGATCTGTCCATTTTGCAACTCTCCATCACCTAAAATGGTAAAAACTTTATTTTTAGCACGATCAACCCGAAGCCCCAAAGCAACTCCTAAGGCAACAGATAATCCTTCCCCATATGACTCAACGGTAGTGGTTATGCCAGGAACACGATTAAACGGACGAGACTTTAAAAGCGCTCCCTCCTGACCAATCGAATCAAGCTCACTTTTACCAAAAAATCCCAAATCGGCCAGTATTGAATATAAAGCTGGAGCTGCTTGCCCTTTAGACAAAATCAAATAATCCTGATCAAGGCATCCAGGCTTCATAACATCAAAATTCATCACTTTTCTTCCATAAATATCTCCATAGTAAAGAGCCACCAAAATCTCTATTACAGACATCGCACTCCCTACATAAGGAAGGTCGTTCTTCTGCATAGCCGTTAAAGTATCCACCCTGATTTGCGCAGCCGTTCTCTGTAAATTTTCAATCATTTTTAGCTTAGTTCATCTTCAGCATAAACATGCATATATTCAGACTTATCATAAGAAAAAAGTTCATCCACTTTAAAGAAACGAGAAACTTCTTTCTCTGCATTTTCTGTGGAATCTGAAGCATGAATAACATTACATGAAACACTCATTGCGAAATCTCCACGAATCGATCCAGCCTCAGCCTCACGAGCCTTAGTGATTCCAGTAATTCTTCTAACAGTATCGACAACATCAAGCCCCTCCCAACAAAGTGCAATCACGGGAGTACTTTGCATAAATTTCGCCAGTCCAGGAAAGAATGGTTTATCAGCAATATGAGCATAATGTTCTCTCAAGATAGCCTCATCAAGAGTCATCATTTTAAGACCTGCTAATTTCAATCCTTTTACCTCAAACCTATCTACGATTTTACCAATAAGACCACGCTGAATTGCATCTGGTTTAATTAGAACTAAAGTTTGTTCTTTAACCCCTTTTTCTCCTGCCATAATTAAAAGATTAGTGATTTAAAAAGCAGAAGGATTCTACTAAAACCGACTAACTAAAACAAGGGGGAAAGACTACTTTTTAGCATCACCAGAAGCCACTTCTACCTTTTTGAATTCAATATTTGCAAAGAATGTTCCCTTTGGAATAATTCCAGTAGGGATGAATTCCTGACCTTCTTTTTCAATTTTAACAGTAGTTTCTTTATCTTTGTTTCCCATATCCTCACCACCAAGGGTAAGCTTTGCTCCAGCAGGAATAACTATCTTCGCACCTTTCTTAGCGATAATCTTATAGTCATCTACTACGTCTGCACGCTTGTAATCAACTTTTAATTTAATTCCATGAGAAGGAACAACCTTGTCTCCAGTGAGATAAGCCCCAAATTCTGTGTCATCAACTTCTTCAATAGCTCCATCAAGTCCAGCCTTTGCATCCGCCTGCATAACCTCTTTATAGTCATCAGTTTTTCTCCACTCCTCTGCAGAAAATTTTGAAGACCTTGCTCTTTGTTCAATGGCTCCAAGAGATTTTTGTGCAGCAGGAGGCAACATTTCCTTAGCTGATTCATAAAACTCTCCAGCAAATTCTGTGTAACCAAATAGTCCCACTATAAAAGCTCCAAACCAGTCAGTACCATTAATAATAGCTTCATATTTTTTACGATCAGGCAGGCCTGTTTCAGGATCTTTATATCCAATCCAAGCTAAGATCTTTCCAATAGGAGAAGCAATCAATTGATCCACCTTTCTTCCATTTGGTGAAGCAGCAACCTTCTCTTCTTCAGCTTTCTTAACCTCTGCAGCTTCATCTGCAGCCTTTGCATCTTCAAAAGCTTTTGGAAAAACAACCTTAAACTCAGTTTTTCTTGTTCCCTCAATTTTAATTCTCACATCTTGATCCTTCCCTGCACCCAACTTCCACTTATTATAGAAAGTCTGCCTTCCCTCAATTTCAGTTGTTATTTTAGTAACCATTGAATTTGCTGCAGCAGCAGCAAAAAAATGCATAATTGCCATTTTTTCTTCAGGAATGTCTTCAACCAACCCCTTAACGCCCTCCCAATCTCTACTTTTCTCAACAAAAAACTTTAAAACCTCAGCCTTCAAGTCTTTCCTATATTCACCAGGAGGTGTATCAAAATAATAGTCCTCTCCTTTAGACTTAAAACCGGTTAAACTTGCTATTCTTTCTAGTTTTCGAACATTTTCTCCAGGAGCCATCTGTCCCTGAAGATCCTCAAGACTCTTTGTAGTATCTTCGTGCACTTTCTCAGTTACCGCTTCCGGAGTTGTTTTTGGCCCCTTAGCAAGCTCTGCACTTGCAGCAACTCCTGCCAACGCCTCAGTTGAAGCCTCTTTAACTGCCTCTGGTGTTTTAGGTGCCTTAGACTGCGCCTCTGGTGCTTTAGCCCCAGGTGCAGGAATAGTTAATACAGAATCCTTAGGCATCACTGCCGCCGGATCACTAGGCTTAGCCTCTGGCTTTTTATCTGGAGCAATACCAGCAGTAGCAGTTGAAGACATTACCTCCTTCATTTTTCTCATCATTTTCGCAAAAAACCCTTCTTTTTCAGGAGCCTTTTGAACCTCAGGAGATGCCGCTGGCTTACCCTTAAGCTCTTCCGGACCATCAAAGATAAATCGACTTTCTTTAAAAATATTCATG
>JABJOK010000100.1 GCA_018664365.1 Candidatus Peregrinibacteria bacterium
CAGACGGGTCGAATCCATGCAATCTTATAAACAAATTCCCTACTGCATCCCTATTAATTGCAAAACAATCTGAAGGCAGTTTATCTAAAATAGTTAGAGCTTCCTGCTCAAGATTTTCTATCAATCTGTCCTCAATAGGGCTAAAAGCATAGCATTCTCTACCAATTCCTTGTTCAGGATCAGGCATGATTCCATCGGTTCTACTGTCACTTGCTAATCTATCAGAAAGGTCTCTAAAGTAAGCCATTTGATCGTTTTTTACGAGGAAACATTTTAACATAAATAAAAAAACACGCAACCCCACCTTTTGTGAACAGCCTGCCCTTATTCTTGCTTTTCAGATCTAAAAGGGGTACAATTACCGGATTTGAAAAAAATCAAAAACAAAAACTAAAAAATAAACATGATGACCGAAGAAACAAAAACGCATCCACTTATAGAGGAGGCAGACAAAAAGAAAAATGAAGGGAAGCACCTTGAGGCAATCGGTCTATGTGAAAGAATCCTTGCAGACGATCTAGCTTGCACGGAGGCCTATGAAGAGATTGGAGACAACTATCTTAGTCTTCGTAAGTACGACAAAGCTGAGAAAGCTTTAAAACAGGCTGTGAAGCACAATACGCAAAGCGCAAATGCAAACTATCTATTAGGATTTGTTTATTCATGTACAGGAGCTTGGGACAAATCAGTAGGTCTACTTGAGAAAGCTGACACTCTATATCCAAATCATCCAGAAATTCTTAGATGTCTTGGATGGAGCATGTTTCACTGTGGTCAAAAGAAAAGAGGAGTAATCCTTCTTGAAAGGTCACTTTTCTTGGCTCCAAACGATCCACTTATTCTAAATGACCTTGGAGTTTGTTACTTGAACGAAAAAGAATTCGATCGTTCAGCTCAACTTTTCAAAAAAACTCTACAAATCGAACCAGACAATGCAAAGGCAAAAGAATGCCTAAACGCAGTTCGATTCTTCGAACGTGAATTTGATAAGTTGAAGAAGAAAAAGAAGTAGACTAAACTAGGGGTATGAAAAAAATACTCCTCGCCATTTCAGTAGCAATTATTCTTATATTGCTTCTTTTGCTATTCCGCAGTTGTGAGCCTCGTCAAAAGACAGAAGAGAACGAATTTACAGAAGAAATAGCAGAAACCATTGAAGAAACAGAAGAGAAGTTCGATTACGTAAACGCCTTCATTGAAGCGAACACTGATTTCACTTGCCAAATAATAAGAGGAGAATTAGATCCAACAGATGAAGAAGCTGCAAAAACAGCATTGAGCGAAGCATATGAGAAACAACAATTCCCCGTTGAAGATGATGCCACTTTGATAGAAATAATAGAGGCATATAAAACAAATGACGAAATAACAGCAATCATAAAATCACGTGTTAAAGAATGCCAATAGTAGAATGCGTTCCAAATTTCAGTGTAGGAAAGTGTCGAAGAAGACTTGGTTTAATAAAAAAGGCCATTGAATCCGTTGAGGAAGTTAAGCTTTTAAACTACGAAGGGGACAAAGATCACAAAAGATCTGTTTTTACTTTTATTGGAGAGCCCAAAGCTGTAATCGAAGCAGCCTTCCGTGCAACAAAAATAGCCTCTGAAATAATAGATATAACAAAGCACAAAGGCGTACATCCTCGAATTGGAGCAACAGACGTAATTCCGATAATTCCAATCAAAGGAATCACATTCAAAGAGTGCATAAAACTAGCGAGCAAGCTGGGAAAAAGAATAGGTACAGAATTAAAGATTCCAGTTTATCTCTATGAAAAAGCAGCAAAACATCCTGAAAAAAAGAATCTCTCCAATACCAGAAAAACAAACACAAAACTCCCCCCCCCTGACTTTGGACCAAAAAATGCTGGAACAGCTGGCTCAACAATGATTGGAGTTCGAAATATACTAGTAGCATTCAACATAAATCTAAAAACTAAAGATCTAGAAGTAGCAAAAGCCATAGCCAAAGAAGTTCGTGAATCATCCGGAGGACTCAAACATGTAAAAGCACTCGGGTTTTATCTTAAATCACGCGATATCACTCAAGTTTCAATGAATCTCACAGACTACAAAAAAACTCCTCCACTAAAGGTATACAAGCTTATTGAAAGGCTCGCCCACAAATACAAAACTTCCATTCTGGAAAGTGAACTAATCGGGCTCGCCCCACTCGCCTCTCTTCCGAAAGATCCAAAGAAAATACTCAAACTAACAAGCTTCAGTTCTGAAAAAATACTCGATAACCACCTCAAATGATCACAGGAATTCTCATAGTCATGTTTTTAGCTGCAGCTGCCATTTATACCTATTTTTTCAAAGAGAAAAAGTAGGCTCGAAACCTTGCGTTTTTAGCCTTTTTCAGTATAATCTTCATGCTCTTAGATAAAGTTTGAGTGATCGCTGTTTTGTTATTTTACAACTCAGAGGAAAGTCCGAGCACCATGGACAATCGCAGCCGCTAACAGCGTGCCGCATGACGATTTAAACCGTCATGTAGGGATAGTGCCGCAGAGACAATACTAATCCTTCGGGATGAAAGGTGAAAAGTCCGCTCTTAAGCGGAACCTCCCAGCTCAAGCTGGGAATGTGGGTAAACCCTGTGAGGTGCAAGGTAGGATGGAAAGATTTTGCTTCCCCAAATGTGGTAATCTCTTCCTGCCGCTCAAGTTCCGTAATACGGAATTAGATAGATGATCACACCTACTTCGGTAGGTACAAAACTCGGCTTATGATAACTTTGTTTAAGAGCAGCTAAAAAAGTTTATCCATGAAACGTTTCGAAATATTCTTCGGCATAGTAAAAGTTCCAATCGACTTCATAATGACGGTGATCGCTTTTATGGCTGCCTATCAACTTAGGCTTTTAACTGATCAAGTTGAAGGAATAGCAAAGGCAATAGACTACAGCGTTCTCCCAACAATAAAAGAATATATTTATTTCTCAGTTGGAGCCGCAATAGTTTTTATAGTCATTGCAACAATTGGAAAATCCTACAAAATCAAATCAACTTTCAAGTTTTCAAAAGAATTAAGAAGCCTTTTTCTCACCTGGTTAGTTTGGATGATGGCTGTGGTTACATACTTTTTTTTCACAAGAACATTTCCATTCTCTCGACTAGCCATGATCTACAGCTGGGGCTTAACACTAATACTTCTTGGACTTGGAAGAGCGCTTCTCAGAATCATTCAGAACGCACTTTTAAAGTCTGGGATAGGACGACGCAGACTTATATTCATAGGTAATAACAACATCACAGAAGAGCTAAACAAAATGCTTCAGAAAGATCAAAGTTACAAAATAATTGGAATAATTGGAGACACAGTAAAATCCTCACCTATAAAACACCTAGGGAAAATTAGCCAACTAGAATACCTCCTAAAAAAACACAAAGTCGACGAAATTATTCAGACCAAATCAGATACTTCTTCAACTCAAAATGAAGAAATCGTTGAACTCTGTGAACTTAAACATATCAATTACAAATTCGTTCCGGATCTTATAGAGGTAAGACGGACCAACATAGACATCGAGACTGTTGGATCAATTCCAATTATAAGTCTAAAACCAACCCCCCTAGACGGTTGGGGCAAAGTCGCAAAAAGGCTTACAGATGTAGCTGGAGCACTTGCAGGAATGGTTCTTTTATCCCCTATCCTACTAACAGCAGCAATAGCAGTAAAAATTGATTCAAAAGGTCCCATATTATTCACAAAACTTGATAACGGTGAAGATGTGAAGCGTGTAGGAGAATACGGAAAGCTTTTCAAATTCTACAAATTCAGGTCAATGCATCCAAATACTAACAGCCTTAGATACAAAGAGCTCTCAAAGAAAAATACTCGTAAGGAAGGTCCTCTAGTAAAGATAAAGAACGATCCCAGAGTAACAAACGTTGGACGTTTTATTCGTAAATATTCAATAGACGAACTTCCGCAACTTTGGAATGTACTAATTGGAAACATGAGCTTAGTTGGTCCTCGCCCTCACCTACCAGAAGAGGTTGCCGAATACAAAAAACACCACCGCTTTGTTTTAACAATAAAGCCCGGTCTAACAGGCCTCCCTCAAACCAGCGGTCGGTCAGATCTTAACTTCGAAGAAGAGGTAAAGCTCGACCGCTTCTATATAGAAAACTGGTCAATTCTCCTCGACCTAAAGCTAATCTTCAAAACAATCGGAGTTATTCTGAAAGGTCATGATGAATAAAGATGTAACGTCTAAAGGCTTATCTAAAAATGAATAAACCTGAAAAACGGAAAATTTCTTTTCAACCTTCTTAGATTTCAAGGTTTTCACCTGCAGGCA
>JABJOK010000073.1 GCA_018664365.1 Candidatus Peregrinibacteria bacterium
CATCTCTATCTTGTCGAATTGATGTACACGGATTATTCCTGCTGTGTCTTTTCCATAAGATCCAGCTTCACGCCGGAAGCATGTAGAGAATCCTGCATATCGCATTGGAAGTTTCTTTTCTTCAAGGATTTCCGTGTAGTGAAGCATTGTTAGTGGAACTTCAGAAGTTCCTACTAGGAATAAGTCATCTCCTTCTGGATTTTCAGGAGTTGATGGGTTTACGCTGTAGACTTCATTTCTATCTGCAGGAAAGAATCCAGTAGCGTACATTGCCTCTTCTTTTACTAGAACTGGTGGAATCACAGCTGTGAATCCTTTAGCTGTTAGTTTATGAAGAATGTGTTGTACGATTGCGAATTCTAGCAGTGCTGCGTCTCCTTTTAGGTAATAGAAACGTGCTCCAGAAGTTCTAACTCCTCTTTCGATGTCGATAATATCTAGATCTTTTCCAAGTTGAATGTGATCTTTTGGCTCAAAGTCGAATTTTGGCTTTTCTCCGTGTGTTTTTACTACTTCATTGTCTTCTTCTGTCATTCCATCTGGAACAGAATCCAGAGTTGGATTTGGTACACTAGGGGCTAGGCGGTCGATTTCGGTCTCTAGCTCTTCAATTTCTGGTTCTAATGCTTTAATTTCTTCTTTTACTTTTCCCATCTCTTCAAGTAGAGCAGTCTTGTCTTCTGCTTGAGGAATTTCTTTAGAAACTTTGTTCTGTCTTGCTCTTAATTCTTCAACTTTTTGAAGTGCTTCGTTTCGTTTTTCATAAAGTTCGATAATCTTGTCGATGTCTACTTTTACATGCTTCTTTTTTGCTCCTGCTTTAACTCCTTCAGGGTCTTCTACTATGAATTTTACGTCGTACATATTTAATGGTTTAAGCTTTTGATACGTAGGTGCCGTCTTCTGTATTGATGATTATTTTTTCACCTTGGTTTATGAAGAGGGGAACCTTGAGTTTTGTTCCTGTCTCAATGGTTACTTCTTTGCTGGCATTTCCCGAGGCTGTGTCTCCTTTTGCCCCTGGAGCAGCTTCTGTTACTTCAAACTCCATTTTTGCTTGTAGCTGAATTGAAACTGGAATTCCTTCAATATATAGAGCGTGGCATTCTGAACCGTCTTTCATGTATTTTGTAGCTTCTCCTAGAATAGCTTCATCAAGTTGGAATTGTTCGTAGGTTTCATTGTCCATGAAGTGGTAGTCAGCACCGTCGTTATATAGAAACTGTGACCTTTTTCTTATTGTATCGATTAGTTCGACAGCTTCTCCTGATTTGAATGTGTTTTCAATTACTTGATCAGTCTTTAGGTTTTTTAGTTTTGCCTTTGTAAATGCTTGTCCTTTACCAGGGTTTGTAAATTTAGTGCTTACAATGAGCCATGGTTGGTTTTTGTATGAAATGGCCATTCCTTTTTGAATACTTGTTGTTGTTGGCATAATTAATTTGTGAAGTGAACTGTTATTTCAGGATGTGATTGTAGCTTATTTGCTGGAAATTTTGAAATTGCATTTTGTTTGTCTGCTCCCTTTAAGAGGACTAAGAGTTTTTTTGATTTATTAATCGTAGAGAATGTTAGGGTGAGACGGTCTTTGACTGCGAATTGGTCTGTTTGGGTGTGGGCAACTGATTCTGTGAATTCGGGTGAGTCTGGGAAAAGTGAGGCAGTGTGTCCATCTGAGCCAATTCCTAGGATTATTAGGTCGAATTGTTCTGGAAGCTTTGCGGCATATTTTTTTATAGATTCTTCAATTGGTAGTGATGTGTCGAATGTTTTGAAATTTTGTGGTCTTAAAGTTTCTCGTATCATTTTTTTATTAGAATCTTTGTCAGTGGGGGATATGTACCTTTCGTCTACTTGGTAGAATTCTACTTCTAGATTTAGTTTTGCGAGCTCTTTGAATATGGGAACAGGTGTTGATCCACCGCTTAGTGCAATTTTTGCATTTGGATTTTCCTCTGCAATTTTTTTGATAAATTCAACAGACTCTTTTATAAAATCTTCTTCTTTTGAAAAGGTAGTTGTGTTCATTAGTGGTTATCAAACCATTTAAATCCGTCGAGTTTTGTAAGATCTTCTTGAGATCTTGGTCCAGGTGATCCTTTCTTATATTTTTCAACTTTTGGCTTATTTTTTTTGACGAAGTTCGTGATTTTATCAATTATTTTCCAGGTTGCTATTATCTCAGGGAACGATAGGAAGTTACAGCGTTTTTGGCGGACAACATCGAGTAGAAGGAGTCCGTGTTCTGGAAGGCAAAAATCACCATCGCATGCTATGGAATCGGATGTTTCTAGTGATTGATAATTGGACTTAGCTCCATGTTTGTTGATAAGCCTGATGTTTATTTTTTCGTTTGGTTGAAGTTCAAATATGATTCGGTTTGGTTCCTCTTCTTTTGGCTGAAATCCGAACTTTTTAAGCTCTACTACAACGTAGGTGTGTTTTTCGTGAAGTTGTTTCCCTGTTCTTATATAGATAGGAACTTTGTACCAGCTTTCACGATCAATGAAGAGTCTTAGTCCGGCAAATGTCTCTGTTTTTGAAGACTTGGGTACATCTTTTTGAGAGTTGTATCCTTCGTATTGACCTAGTACTAGGTTTTTCTGGGATTCAATAAATCTTAGTGCGGAAAGGATTGTGTATTTTTCTCGGTGAAGAGATTCTTCTGTTTCTGAGATGGGAATAGACATCCCTACGAGGGCCAGAATTTGTAGAAGATGTGATTGAATCATGTCTTTTACTGTTCCAACTTTATCGAAATATCCTATTCGTGATTCGACTCCTAATTTTTCAAAGGCAGTTATCTGTATGTTTGCTACTTCAGGGCCTTTCATCATTAGATTAAGCATTCTGTTTGCATGTCTAAGATTAAGAATGCTTTGGACTGCTGATTTTCCAAGATAGTGGTCTAGTAGATAAACAGCCTCTTCATGGAAATATCGGGCAACAAAGTGGAATAGCTCTTCTGCGGACTGAGTATCTTCTCCGAATGGTTTTTCTATGATTAGGCGAAGGTCTTCATTTGGTCTACGTCGTGTGTCTCCCAGGTTCTTGATGATGTCTTTGAAAACTGTTGGCGGAACGGAAAAATATGCAAGCTTCATCATTATTTTTGGCCCCTTGAGTTTCTTGAGATAGTTTCTATATTCTATAAAATCTGATTTGCGGCTGTATTGCCCCGCAAAGTAGGTGATGTGTTTGAGTATAGATTTTATTATTTTTGGATCTGGATTTTTGTGAGCTTTCTTTATGCTGTCTGTGAATATTTTATGGAAATCTTGATTGCTCATTTTGGTTCGAGCGTATCCCACAATGTAATATTCTTTAGGTAGGCGTTTTTGTTCTGCGAGACTATATAAAGCAGGAAAAAGTTTAAGTTTTGCTAGATCGCCGGAAGCTCCGAATATTGTTAGGACGAATGGTTTGTCTATTTTGAAGATTTGCATGAGTTGTTTGTTACCAGTCTGTGTGGAATGTTCCTTTTTTGTCGATGCGTTCGTAGGTGTGGGCACCGAATAGATCGCGTTGTGCTTGAATTAAATTTTGTGGAAGTCTGAGTTTTCTTATGGAATCGTAATAGGCAAGGGATGCTGATAGTGCTGGCATAGGAATCCCTTTTGCTGTTCCAAGTTCGACTGTTTTTCGCCAGTTTTTTTGTGGCTTTCCATCAACCATTTCTAGTATTTCTTTAACTGCTTTTATGGCAGCTGGTTTTTTGTCGCTGTATATTCTTTGGAATAGGTCTAAATAATTTGATCTAATGATACATCCACCACGCCATATACGAGATGTTTCACTTAGGTCTAAATTCCAATTGTGTTCTTGGCTAGCCTTCATAAGAAGTTCGAATCCTTGTGCGTAGGCTATTAGAGTTCCTATTTCTAAAGAGCTTTGTGCTAAGGCTTTTATCTGTGATTTATTTGGAACTTTTATCGTGTTTAATTTTTCAGGAGATCCGAATCTTCTGTGTCTTAAATCTTGGTTTCCGGATGTGATACGAGCATCAACGGCAGCATTAATTGTGGGAGTAGGTACTCCGTAATCAAATGCAGCTATTGAAGTCCATTTCCCAGTTCCTTTTTGTCCTGCTGAGTCTTTGATTACATCGATAAGATCTTTTTTGCTGAAAGGATCTTTTTCTTTAAATATTCTGGCTGTGATTTCTAGCAAGAATGAATTCAAAGGCTTGTTGAAGTCCTCAAAAGCTTTTGAAAGTTCTTTGTTGGAAAACTTTCCTATGTGTTTAAGTATGTCATAAGTTTCTGCAATTAATTGCATCACAGCATATTCAATTCCGTTGTGAACCATTTTTACGAAGTGTCCGCTTCCGCCTTTTCCGACGTATGAGATGCATGTTCCTCCGAGGCCATCTTTTGCTGCGGCGGGAGCAAGAATTTTTTCCAGTTTGCTGTATGCCACTTTATTTCCGCCAGGCATCATGCTTGGTCCGTTTAGGGCTCCTTCTTCTCCACCGCTAATCCCCATGCCAATGAAGTGAATGCCTTTTTTTGAAAGCTCTTCTTGTCTGCGTGCAGTATCTTTGTAGTTACTGTTCCCTCCATCGATGACTGTGTCATTCTTGTCGAGTAGTGGGAGTAGTTTGTTTATAAAAATGTCGACAGGCTCGCCTGACTTGACCATTAGGATTATTTTTCTCGGTTTCGCTAATTTTTTAGTGAATTCTTTTAATGTTTTTGAGCCATCAAGAGTTTCACTACCGAATTCCTTAATGAACTGAGTTGTTTTTTCTGTGGTTCGATTGAAAACTGTAATTCTGCTGTTTCGTGAAATGTTGCGAGCAAGATTTGCTCCCATTACAGCGAGCCCAATTAGTCCAATATCTGATTTCTCCATTTATAATAAATTATAATCTTTTTTACCTCCGCAATATGGTCCTTTTCCTTTGTGATAATCTTTGTGGGTTTTTTGTAGAATTTTCATGGCCTCCTTGTTGTTTTTAGCAACGTATATGTGATCAAGGTCGCCTTTACTCATTAGTCCTTTTTTCAATGGATAACGTTTTGTCCATTTAATAAGTTGAGCCCACATATCTCCAACAACAATTATTGGAACTGGATCAATGTGTTTTACCTGTACAAGTTGCCATGTGTAGAAGAGCTCTAAACATGTTCCAATTCCTCCTGGCATTACAACGATTGCATTTGATAGTGCCATAAAGTGGTCCAGCCTGTTTGAAAATTTGCTGAATGTTTTTGAAATTTCTAGATGATGATTTGCTTCTGCTTCCCAAGGAAGTTTTATAATTAGTCCGATTGAATCTGCCTTATTGTCTTTGTCTCCTACCTCATGTCCTGCGTTTCCTGCATCCATAAGTCCTGGTCCTCCTCCTGTTATAATGTCCCATCCGTTTTCACCAATGTCTTTTGCAAGATTGAAGACTTCTTTGTAAGTTTTGTCTCCAGGTCGTAGTCGTGCTGATCCAAAAATAGTTACGCGAAAATCCTTTTTGTCTTTTAGTTCTGTTTTGATAGTTTTCTTTGGAGCTTTTGGAGTGATTTTTTTGCGAGTAGTTTTCCTTTTTGCTGGCATAGAAAGAGGTTTAAATTTTTCTGCCTCTAGTATAGCAAAAAGAATCTGAAATACGAGTTCGGTTTTCTATAGATTTTATAGATTTTCGCAGGCCTTTTTGATTCCTTCTGAATCTATTCCAACATGATGATACAAATCGTCTGATTTTCCTGAAAGTTGGTACTCAGTAGGGGATAGCATTTTGAATCTATCCAAAATTATCCCATTCATTGTAAGGTGCCTTGCAAGCTGTCCTCCAAGACCTGTCATATTGTTGTGGTCTTCAACAGTGATTACTCTTTTGGTCTTCTTGATTGAATCTGTAAGAGTTTCGTCGAATTTTTTGATTGAAGAGACTGCCACTACTTCGATTGAAAGCTTGTTTTTAAGCTCATCAGCTGCTTGAATGGCATGTCCTACCATTGCTCCAGTTGCTGCGATTGTTATATCTGAACCTTTTCTTATAACATCTGATTTTCCATAAACGTATTTATAGTCTTTGTCGTAGAAAAGTGTTCCGTCTTCTTTTGTAATGTTTGGGAACTTGTGACGCCCCATTCTTACGTAAAAGTTTCCGTAGTGAGATGTAATGTATCTGATAATCCTGTCAGTTTGGTTTGGATCTGCAGGTTCTATGATCATTGTGTTGTAGTGTCCGAGCATTGCACCAGCGTCGTCTATTGCTTGATGAGTTGGTCCGTCTTCTCCTACTGAAAGTCCG